>NZ_JASKYT010000232.1:0-11533 GCF_041028275.1 Streptomyces sp. PU-14G | reverse complement strand
CCCCCGCTCTGCGTGGCGGCCCGCCGCGGGGTGGGCATCGGCACGTCCTGGCGGCCCCGCCCGGCGGAGGCGGAACCCGCGACGGCGACCTGCACCCCGCGGTCGGCGAGCGCCTGCAACTCCGTCTCGGCGCGGTCGTCGTGCGGCGGTGGCTCGTCCGTCACCAGTCTGGTGATCACATCCGTGGGCACCGTCTGGAACATGGTGTCGGTCCCCAGCTTGGTGTGGTCGGCCAGGACGACGACCTCCCCGGCCGCCTGCACCAGCGCCCGGTCCACGCTCGCGGAGAGCATGTTGGACGTGGACAGGCCCCGCTCGGCGGTCAGCCCGCTCCCCGACAGGAAGGCGCGGGAGACGCGCAGCCCGTGCAGTGACTGTTCGGCCCCGCTGCCGACGAGCGCGTAGTTGCTCCCGCGCAGGGTGCCGCCGGTCATCACCACCTCCACCCGGTTGGCGTGGGCCAGCGCCTGCGCCACCAGCAGCGAGTTGGTGACCACCGTCAGCCCCGGAACCCGCGCGAGCCGCCGTGCGAGCTCCTGAGTCGTCGTACCGGCTCCGACGACGACGGCCTCGCCCTCCGAGACCAGGCCGGCGGCGAGGTCGGCGATGGCCGTCTTCTCGGCGGTGGCCAGATGGGATTTCTGGGGGAAGCCGGACTCACGGGTGAAACCGCCCGGTAGCACGGCACCGCCGTGCCGGCGGTCGAGCAGTCCTTCTGCCTCCAGCGCCCGTACGTCCCTGCGCACGGTCACTTCGGAGGTCTGGACGACGCGGGCGAGCTCCCGGAGCGAGACCGCCCCGTTGGCGCGTACCATTTCAAGGATCAATTGACGACGTTCCGCAGCGAACACGAAACTGACAGTAACGCCAACGACCGTCTGCTTTCAGCGGTATGCGCCGATTAACAGAAGTTGTTCGTACGGTGGCGCCGAACGTGGTATAGGGCCCTTTCCGTACAGAGCCCCTCCGCCGGACCCGCCCGAGCGGAGACGCCCCTCAGTGCAGTTCGGCCAGCTTGCGCGTGTGCAACTGCCGCGCCACCTCGGCGATCGAGCCCGTCAGCGACGGGTACACCGTAAACGTGTTGGCGATCTGCTCGACGGTCAGATTGTTGTCAACCGCGATCGCGATCGGATGAATCAGCTCACTCGCCCGCGGCGCCACGACCACACCGCCGACGATGATCCCGGTCCCCGGACGGCAGAACAGCTTCACGAAACCGTCCCTGATGCCCTGCATCTTGGCGCGCGGGTTACGCAGCAGCGGCAGCTTGACGACCCGCGCCTCGATGGCGCCCTTGTCCACGTCCGCCTGCGAGTAGCCGACCGTCGCGATCTCCGGATCCGTGAAGATGTTCGCCGCGACCGTCTTGAGGTCCAGCGGATTCACCGTGTCACCCAGGAAGTGGTACATCGCGATGCGGCCCTGCATCGCCGCCACCGACGCCAGCGCGAGCACGCCGGTGCAGTCGCCCGCCGCGTAGACCCCCGGGGCGGAGGTGCGCGACACCTTGTCCGTCCAGATGTGGCCCGACTCCCTGAGCCGGACCCCCGCCTCCTCCAGACCCATGTCCGCGGTATTCGGGATCGCGCCGACCGCCACCAGGCAGTGCGTACCCGAGATCGTGCGGCCGTCCTGCAGCGTGACCTCCACCCGGCCGTCGTCCGTCCGCTTCGCCGACGCCGCACGGGAGCGGCTCATCACGTTCATGCCCCGGCGCCGGAAGACGTCCTCCAGGACGGCGGCGGCGTCCGGGTCCTCCCCCGGCAGCACCCGGTCCCGGGAGGAGACGAGCGTCACCTGGGAGCCCAGCGCCTGGTAGGCGCCCGCGAACTCGGCACCGGTCACGCCGGAGCCGATCACGATCAGCTCCTCCGGCTGCTCCTCCAGGTCGTAGAGCTGCGTCCAGTTCAGGATGCGCTCCCCGTCAGGACGGGCGTCCGGAATCTCACGCGGATGGCCGCCGGTGGCGACCAGCACCGCGTCAGCCGTCAGCTGCTCCTGGCTGCCGTCCGCCGCCGTGACGGTGACCGTACGGGAACCGTCCACCGCCTGCCCCGGCTCCAGCCTGCCCCGACCCCGCATGACGCGGCCCCCCGCACGGGTGACGGATGCGGTGATGTCGTGCGACTGGGCGAGGGCCAGCCGCTTGACGCGGCGGTTCACCTTGCCGAGGTCCACGCCCACGACCCTCGCCGGGTCGTCCGGGTCGTGGGTCTTGTCCTCCACCCGGATGCCGAGCTCCTCGTACGAGGAGTCGAAGTTCGTCATCACCTCGGCCGTGGCGATCAGCGTCTTCGACGGCACGCAGTCGGTGAGGACCGAGGCGCCGCCGAGGCCGTCGCAGTCGACGACGGTCACCTCCGCGCCGAGTTGGGCGGCTACCAGGGCCGCTTCGTATCCGCCGGGGCCGCCACCGATGATCACGATCCGAGTCACGGGACCCATTGTCCCGCACCCCCTCTGCGAACGGCTCGCTGGGGCCTGTGCGCCCCCAGTACCCCGCCTATCTCGGGGCTGCGCCCCTGCTCCCCCTCCATGGTCTTCCCCTTCTTCCGTGAGGGTGCCCTCGGCCGTGGATGGGGGCTCCGCCCCCAGACCCCCGGGGCCTCGCCGGCCAGGCGTTGGGGCGGCTCCGCCCCCCAACGGCCCCCCGCTACGGGGGCTCCGCCCCCCTAGGAGCCCCCACATGGGGTACTCAGCGCACAAAAGGTCCGCCATACGGACAACCCCGTGTCAGCGCATGGGACAACGAGTAGGCTCCGCCGCATGTCTTCAGGAACGGCCTCCCACACGGACCGCACCATCGACCTCGCAGTGATTTCCGGCGACGGAATCGGCCCGGAGGTCGTCGCTCAGGGCCTCAAGGTCCTCGCCGCCGTCCTCCCGCAGGACGTGAAACTGGAGACGCGCGAGTACGATCTCGGCGCCAAACGCTGGCACGCGACGGGCGAGACCCTCACCGACGCCGAGCTGGAGAAGCTCAAGGACCACGACGCGATCCTGCTGGGCGCCATCGGCGATCCGGGGGTGCCCTCGGGCGTACTGGAGCGCGGTCTGCTGCTGAAGCTGCGTTTCGCCTTCGACCACTTCGTCAATCTGCGTCCCTCGAAGCTGTTCCCGAACACCTCCTCGCCGCTGGCGGGCCGACCGGAGATCGACTTCGTCGTCGTCCGCGAGGGCACCGAGGGCCCCTACGTCGGCAACGGCGGCACGATCCGCAAGGGCACCCCGCACGAGGTCGCCAACGAGGTGAGCGTCAACACCGCGTACGGCGTGGAGCGGGTCGTGCGTGACGCGTACGCGCGGGCGCAGGCCCGGCCCCGTAAGAAGCTGACGCTGGTGCACAAGAACAACGTGCTGGTGCACGCGGGCCACCTGTGGAAGGACACCTTCGACCGGGTGGGCCGGGAGTTCCCCGAGGTGACCACCGACTACCTGCACGTGGACGCCGCCACGATCTTCCTGGTGACGGACCCGGCGCGGTTCGACGTGATCGTCACCGACAACCTGTTCGGCGACATCATCACCGACCTCGCCGCGGCGGTGAGCGGCGGCATCGGCCTGGCGGCGTCCGGGAACATCAACCCGACCCGCGAGTTCCCCTCGATGTTCGAGCCGGTGCACGGTTCCGCGCCCGACATCGCGGGCTCCGGCAAGGCGGACCCGACGGCCACCGTGCTCTCCGTCGCGCTGCTGCTGCGGCACCTGGGCTTCGAGGCGGAGGCCGCCCGGGTCGACGAGGCCGTCACCGCGGACCTCGCGGAGCGGGGCGAGACGGCGCGCACCACAGACGAGATCGGCGACGCGCTCGCCGCCCGCGTGGCCGGCTGACCGCCCCGCGGAGCGGGACCGCCCCGCGGAGCGGGACAGACCCCGCAGTGAGGACCGCCGACGCCCGCACCGGGCGTCGGCGGTCCTCACTGTGTGCACACCTTCGCCGTGGTGGACCGTCGCAGACGGAACCGCAGGGTGCGGCGGCTCGTACCCGCGTCCGATAAAGGTTGACCCCCGCGCGATAATCGGGGGTGAGGGACCGCCCCATGAGGGAGGACTCGGACGTCCGAGCAGTACGCGCCGCAGCCAGGGGAGTGACCAGGAGAGCGGCCACGCTCTCCTGGGCCGCCGGGGCAGGTCCGCACACGTACGAGCGAAGGACGCGGACATGACGACGCCCCGTATCGATTTCGACCGCAAGCCCGCGGCGCAGCCGCTCGCCGACGCCGAGCGGGAGGCGGTGCTGGCGAACCCCGGATTCGGGCGGTATTTCACCGACCACATGGTCACCATCCAGTGGACCGAGGGCCGGGGCTGGCACGACGCGCGGCTGGAGCCGTACGCGCCTCTCCAGCTCGACCCGGCGAACATGACGCTGCACTACGCGCAGTCGATCTTCGAGGGGCTCAAGGCCTACCGGCAGCCCGACGGCTCGGTGAAGGTCTTCCGCCCGGACGCCAACGCCCGCCGTTTCCAGCGCAGCGCCCGGCGTCTGGCGATGCCCGAGCTGCCGGTGGAGACGTTCATCGAGGCGTGCGACCTGCTGGTGGGCCAGGACAAGGCGTGGGTGCCCAGCGAGGGTGAGGCGTCGCTGTACCTGCGTCCCTTCCTGTTCGCCAGCGAGGTGGGGCTCGGGGTCAAGCCGGCGAACCAGTACACGTTCATGGTGATCGCCTCCCCGGCGGGGTCGTACTTTCCCGGGGGCGTCGAGCCGGTCTCGGTGTGGCTGTCCGAGGAATACGTGCGCGCGGCGCCGGGCGGTACGGGCGAGGCCAAGTGCGCGGGGAACTACGCCGCCTCGCTGGTCGCGCAGGCGGAGGCCGCCGAGCACGGCTGCGACCAGGTCGTCTGGCTGGACGCGGTGGAGCGCCGGCACATCGAGGAGATGGGCGGCATGAACCTCTACTTCGTCTACGGTTCCGGGGCCGGCGCGCGGATCGTCACGCCGGCTCTGACGGGGACGCTGCTGCCCGGCATCACCCGTGACTCGCTGCTGACGATCGCGGCCGACATGGGCTACGAGACGGGCGAGGCGCGGATCACGACCGACGAGTGGCGTGCGGGCAACGCGGACGGCTCCCTCACGGAGGTGTTCGCGTGCGGTACGGCGGCCGTGATCACGCCCGTGGGTGAGGTGAAGTCCTCGCGGGACGAGTGGAAGGTCGGCGACGGCACGGCGGGGGAGATCACGATGAGGCTCCGCGAGGCGCTGTTGGCGGTCCAGACCGGCCACGCCGAGGACACGCACGGCTGGATGCACACGCTGGGCTCCTGAGCCGGGGCATTGCCGGGCACGGCCCGGGGACATCGCGGGACGTGTCACGGTAAGTCCGGAACCGACTGCGTGTACATGTACCTGACATGCAGCGGTAGGGCGTCCGTGGCCGACGGGTCTCTCCGCGGCGCTGGGATGACGGGTGTCATCGACCGTCTCCCGGAAGGCCGCGATCCACGATGCCGCACCTTCAGGTGTCCCAGCAGGAGCAGGCAAGTCAGCAGGAGACAAGAAACGCGGCGGCGGCACTGGGCCGCCGCCGCTTTCTGACCGTCACGTCGGCCGCCGCGGCGCTCGCGTTCGCCACGAACCTGCCGGGCAGCGCCCAGGCCGCGGAGGCCGACGCCAGGACGGCGGTGAAGGCCGACCCCTTCACGCTGGGCGTCGCCTCCGGCGATCCGCTGCCAGGATCCGTCGTGCTGTGGACCCGGCTGGCGCCCGAGCCCTACGAGACCGGCGGCGGACTGCCGAAGGCCCGCGTCGCCGTCCAGTGGGAGATCGCCCACGACCGCCGCTTCCGCCGTGTCGCCCGCCGCGGGCGGGCCACCGCGCACCCCGAGCTGAACCACACCGTGCACGTGGAGGCCGAGGGCCTGGACGCGGACCGCGTGTACTACTACCGCTTCCGCGCCGGCAAGTGGACCAGCCCCGTCGGCCGTACGCGCACCGCGCCCGCCGCGGGCGCCGACCTGAACGAGCTGCGGCTGGCCGCCGTCTCCTGCCAGGCGTACCACGACGGCTACTACACCGCCCACCGCCACCTCGCCGAGGAGGACGTCGACCTGGTCTTCCACCTGGGCGACTACCTGTACGAGTACGCGGTCGACGCGCACGGCGGCGCCCGCCGGTACACCGACCGCACGCTGCCCGCCGTCTTCGACCGCGAGATGGTGACGCTGGAGGACTACCGGCTGCGGTACGCCCTCTACAAAAGCGACCCGGACCTGCGCGCCGCGCACGCCGCCCACCCCTTCCTCGTGACCTGGGACGACCACGAGACGGAGAACAACTACGCGGACGAGACGCCCGAGGACGGCGGATCTCCGGAGGACTTCCTGGTACGCCGGGCCGCCGCCTACCGCGCGTACTGGGAGAACCAGCCGCTGCGCCGCCCGCAGAAGCCCGACGGGCCCGACATGCGGCTCTACCGCAGGCTGCGCTTCGGGAAGCTGGCCCAGTTCGACATCCTCGACACCCGCCAGTACCGCTCCGACCAGGCCTACGGCGACGGCGCCCAGCGCCCGGGCCCCGAGTCCGAGGACCCGCGCCGCACGATGACGGGCGCCGCCCAGGAGCGCTGGCTGATCGACGGATGGCGGGCCTCGGACACCCTGTGGAACGTGGTGCCGCAGCAGGTGACCTTCTCCGAGCGCCGCACCGACGACACCCCCGGTTACAAGGTCAGCATGGACGCCTGGGACGGCTACCCGGCCTCCCGCGAGCGGCTGCTGGCGGGCGCCGAGTCGGCGGGGATCGAGAACCTGATGGTGCTCACCGGGGACGTCCACAAGGGCTACGCGTACGACATCAAGCGCGACTTCGGGGACCAGGACTCGCGCACCCTGGGCACCGAGATCGTCGCCACCTCCATCACCAGCGGCAAGGACGGCGAGGAGAAGCCCGGCAACTGGGACGCCTACATGGGCGCCAACCCGCACATGAAGTTCTACAACGGCCGCCGCGGCTATGTGACCGTGCGGCTGGACAAGCACCAGGGGCGGGCCGACTTCCGTACCGTCACCGCCGTGACGAAGCCCGGCGCACCGATCAGCACCGCCGCCTCCTTCGTCACCGAGGTCGGCAGCCAGGGGCTGCGGGAGGTGTGAGGAGACGCTAGTGGCCGCCCGCCGGGCCGAGGCCGAGGCAAAGCTCCGCCCACACGGTCTTCCCCGACGGCGGCCGATCGGCGACACCCCAGCGTGCTGCCACGGCCTCGACCAGGCACAGGCCGCGACCGGACTCCTCGTCGGCGCCGGGGAGCGGACGCGGAGCGGTGGCCGACTCCGAAGACGTCGGCCACCGCTCCCCGCGCCCGTCCGCGACCTCGACGCGCAGCGTCCTGGGCAGGAGCAGCCCAGGACCGAGCGTCAGTCGCAACTGGAAGTCCCGTCCGGCCAGCCGCCCGGACGGCACGCAGCCGTGCAGCACGGCGTTGGCGGTCAGCTCGCCGATGAGCACCGCCGCCCTGACGCTGACGTCACTGTCGTAAGGCCAGCCCCAGTCGGCCAGGCGCTGCACCCCCATCAGCCGGGCGAGGCGCGCCCCACGCCGGGTGGAGCTGAAGAGCTGGCTGAACTCGTATTTGCCCATGCTGGTTCCCGGCTTCTTGCAGACCGAGGCCCGGGCCCAGATTCGCGCGGCAACGCCGCTCGCGTCCGAGGCCGAGATCGAAGGCGGCCCACGCTGGTCTTCCCGGCGGGTAGCTGGGACGCCTTTGTCCGTACGGTGCGGGGCTCCTTCGTCACTCGCTGAGACGGGGCCCGCACTCAAGGGCGGGCTTCCGCATGGTGAGACGCGTTGGGGCATGGCGGTCGGGCGTGCCAATATGGCTGGGTGCCCTCGTTCGTCATGATTATTGGCAGCAGGCGCGCCGGTCCGCAGTGACCGACTGCCGTGGAATCACCGCACGGCGGCGGCCACCGTGCCCCAGACCCGCGCGCAGACCTCTCGCACCCGCGAGAGGTTTTTTCGTTTTCCGGCCCACCCGGCCGGGGGCGGACGCCGCGAGGGATGATGGGGGCAAGTGGAGCGCTTCCTTCCGCAACCACTGAACCCTTCCAGGAGCCACCAGCCATGACACTCCGGACCCCGGACGACAGCTTCCACGTCTTCGACACCACCCTGCGTGACGGAGCGCAGCGCGAGGGTATCAACCTGACCGTCGCCGACAAGCTGACCATCGCCCGCCACCTGGACGAGTACGGCGTCGGCTTCATCGAGGGCGGCTGGCCCGGCGCCAACCCGCGCGACACCGAGTTCTTCGCCCGCGCCCCGCAGGAGATCGACTTCGCGCACGCACAGCTCGTCGCGTTCGGGTCCACCCGCAGGGCGGGCGTGCCCGCGCAGATCGACCCGCAGGTCAAGGGGTTGCTCGACTCGGGTGCCCCGGTCGTCACGCTGGTGGCCAAGGCGCACGACAGGCACGTCGAGCTGGCGCTGCGCACCACCCTGGAAGAGAACCTGTCGATGATCGCCGACACGGTCGGTCACCTCCGCGAGAAGGGCCGCCGCGTCTTCGTCGACTGCGAGCACTTCTTCGACGGCTACCAGGCCAACCCGGACTACGCGAAACAGGTCGTGCGGACCGCGCACGAGGCCGGCGCCGACGTGGTCGTCCTGTGCGACACCAACGGCGGCATGATCCCCGCCCGCATCCAGGCCGTCGTGCGTACCGTCGCCGCCGACACCGGCGCGAGGCTGGGCATCCACGCGCAGGACGACACCGGCTGCGCCGTCGCCAACACCCTGGCGGCCGTGGACGGCGGCGCCACCCACGTCCAGTGCACCGCCAACGGCTACGGCGAGCGGGTCGGCAACGCCAACCTCTTCCCCGTCGTCGCCGCGCTGGAACTCAAGTACGGCAAGCGCGTGCTGCCCGAGGGGGCGCTGGCCGAGACCACGCGGATCTCGCACGCCATCGCCGAGGTCGTCAACCTCACCCCCTCCACGCACCAGCCCTACGTCGGCACCTCCGCGTTCGCCCACAAGGGCGGCCTGCACGCCTCGGCGATCAAGGTGGACCCCGACCTCTACCAGCACATCGCCCCCGAACTGGTCGGCAACACCATGCGGATGCTGGTCTCCGACATGGCGGGCCGCGCCTCCGTCGAGCTCAAGGGCAAGGAGCTGGGCTACGACCTGGGCGGCGACCGCGAGCTGGTCGGCCGGGTCGTCGAGCGCGTCAAGGAGCAGGAGCTCAAGGGCTACACCTACGAGGCCGCCGACGCCTCCTTCGAACTGCTGCTCCGCGACGAGGTGCACGGCGGCGCGGCAGGCGCCGCCCCCCGCTTCTTCCGCGCGGAGTCCTGGCGCACCATCGTCGAGCAGCGGCCCGACGGCGAGCAGGTCAACGAGGCGACGGTGAAGCTGTGGGCCAAGGGCGAGCGGATCGTCGTCACCGGCGAGGGCAACGGACCCGTCGACGCGCTGGACCGCGCCCTGCGGGCCGGCCTGGAGCGCATCCACCCGCAGCTCGCGCGGCTCGACCTGGTCGACTACAAGGTGCGCATCCTGGAGGGCACCCACGGCGCCTCGTCCACCACGCGGGTGCTGCTGTCCATGAGCGACGGCAGCGCCGAGTGGACCACCGTGGGGGTGGGGGACAACGTGATCGCCGCCTCGTGGCACGCACTGGACGACGGCTACACCTACGGTCTGCTGCGCGCCGGGGTCGAGGCCCACGACTGAAGGCCCCGGTGACCGGCGCCCGACGGCGGGGCGCCGGGTCAGGGCTTGCGGGGGGGGAGGGCGGAGTCAGGGCGTGCGGGAGGGCGGGGTCAGGGACTGGTCGAAGTGGTCGCGCACATGGCCCAGTACCCCCTCCCGCTCCACGCCGGGCAGGCCCACCACCAGGTGGCTGCCGAAGCCGTCGAGGAGGGCGCGGGTGCGCGTGGCGAACCGGTCGGCGTCGACGGGGGCGAACTCGCCCGTGGCCGCGCCCTCCACCAGCAGCGCCACCAGGTCACGGTGCCAGCTCAGCTCCAGCTCCAGCTGGCGGGAGCGCGCCTCGTCGTCGGCCAGTTGCGAGCGGTTCCACACCTCCAGCCACAGCGCCCAGTGCGGGTCGCGGTGGCCGTGCGGCAGGTAGAGCTCGACCAGCGCGTCCAGCCGCTCCCGGGCCGGCACCCGGCGGGCGAGAGCGGCGCGGCGCTCGGCCCCCAGCTGTTCCTCGCTCCACTGGAGGGTCTGGAGCAACAGCTCGTCCTTGGTCTTGAAGTAGTAGACGAGATGGCCGCTGCTCATGCCGACCTCGCGGCCGAGCGCGGCCATCGTGAGCCGGTCGAGACCGCGTTCGGCGATCATCTCCATGGCGGTGGCGAGCACCTGTTCGCGGGGCTGCGCCGCGCGGCGCCCGCCTTTGGTGAGCTTCGTCCCGGTCCGCACGCCCACCGCCGCATCCCTCCGCTTTCCCCAGTGGCAACCCGGCCGTTCAGCCTATCCGGCTCACAGGCGCGGCTGCTGCTGGGTGATGCAGTGGATGCCGCCGCCGGCGGCGAAGAGGGTCCTGGCCTCCACCAGGGTGACCGTCCGCTGCGGGAAGAGGCGGCGGAAGATCCCCGCGGCGTGTTCGTCTCGGGGATCGCCGAAGCCGCACAGCACCACGCCGCCGTTGCACAGGTAGTGGTTGACGTAGGAGTAGTCGACCGGTTCCCCGTCCTCGGTGTGGGTGACCGTCGGCGCGGGCAGTTCGACCACCTCCAGCTCGCGACCGCGCGCGTCGGTGGCGGCGCGCAGCAGCTTCACCGTCTCCTTGCACAGGTCGTGGTCGGGGTGCGCCGGGTCGGGTTGCGTGTGGGCGACGACGACACCGGGCGCGGCGAACGCGGCCACCAGGTCGACGTGGCCCCGGGTGCCGTAGGTGCCGTAGTCGGCGGTCAGTCCGCGGGGCAGCCAGATGGCCTTGGCTGTGCCGAGCCGCGCGTGCACCTCGGCCTCCACCTCCTCGTGCGTCCAGCCCGGGTTGCGCTCGGCACCCAGCTGCACGGTCTCGGTGAGCAGCACCGTGCCCTCGCCGTCCACGTGGATGCCGCCGCCCTCGTTGACCAGTCGGGAGGTGTGGGAGGGGGCGCCCGCCTGCTCGGCGACGAACGCGCCGACCAGCTTGTCCTTGTCCCAGCGCGCCCACTGCTGGGCACCCCAGCCGTTGAACGTCCAGTCGACGGCCGCCAGCCGGCCGCCCTCGGTGACGAAGGTGGGGCCGATGTCGCGCATCCACGCGTCGTCCAGCGGCTGCGCGACGACCTCGATGCCGGAGCCGAGCTGCTCGCGCGCCCCCGCCACGTCCTGGGGGTCGGCCACCATGGTGACCGGCTCGAAGCGGCGGACGGCGCGGGCCACCCTCGCCCACGCGGCGCGCGCCTCGGCCAGCACCGAGGCGTCCTCGAAGGTGGGGTTGTGCCCCGGCCAGGCCATCCAGGTGCGCTCGTGCGGCGCCCACTCGGCAGGCATGTACGGGGCGGCGGGCGTTGCGGTGCTCATGGCAGGGCGTTCCTCGGAGTGCTCGAAGGAGACGGGAAGAGGGAGGACGGAGGGGAGCGATGA
>NZ_JASKYT010000231.1:0-9417 GCF_041028275.1 Streptomyces sp. PU-14G | reverse complement strand
GTCCACCGGGTCCGGCGTCGCGTGGCCGCGTGCGGCCTTCGGGTGCGTGGCCGTCGTCTTCACGGCCCGCACCCTGTGGCTCGTCCCCCGGGAAGGCGACCTGGACCTGCGGCTCGACTGGTGGCAGCAGCCGCTCGCCTCGCCGTACCCGCTGCTGGCGCTGGTACTGCTGGGCGTGGCGGCCGGGTACGTGTCGGCCCGGCACCGCCCGGCGCCGCTGACACCGCGCGTTCCCCCGGCAAGAATCAGAGGGGACGGGCACGCGAGGGACCACCGCACGGCCCCTCCCGCCGCCGACGGGCGGAAGGGCGGCCGACGACCAGAGTGCGAAGAGGCCCGAGGAGGCCGGTGTGCGAAGCACGATGCAGGACATTCCGCTGACCGTGACCCGGCTCCTGGTGCACGGGGCGCTCGCGCACGGGACGTCCCGGATCACCACGTGGGCGGGGACGGCGGGCGGAGCTGAGCCGGACCGCCGTACGTTCCTGGAGGCGGGTGTCCGCGCCATACAGCTCGCCGGGGCCCTGCACGACGAGTTCGGCGTCGAGCCCGGCGACCCGGTCGCCACCCTCATGGCCAACACCGCCGACCACCTGGAGGCCTATCTGGCGGTGCCGTCCATGGGGGCGGTTCTGCACACGCTCGACCCGTGGCTGCCGGCCGACCAGCTGGTGGCGGCGGCACGGCACGGCGGGGCGCGGGTGCTGCTCACCGATC
Organism: Streptomyces sp. PU-14G; assembly: GCF_041028275.1. Classification (NCBI taxonomy): domain Bacteria; kingdom Bacillati; phylum Actinomycetota; class Actinomycetes; order Kitasatosporales; family Streptomycetaceae; genus Streptomyces; species Streptomyces sp. PU-14G. Next base: position 8,700 of record NZ_JASKYT010000231.1, on the reverse strand, counting down.
CGGCGGGGCTCGCCCCGCTCGCCTCCGTGCTGCCCCGCCTCCCGCACCTGCGGCACGTGATCGTCGCGGGCGGCAGCGAGAGCGCCGCCGTCGTCCCCGGCACCGCCTACGGCGCCGAGGTCCACGACTACGAGCTGCTGATCGACGACCGCCGCAAGCGCTACGACTGGCCCGAGATCGACGAACGCGACGCCGCGGTCCTGTGCCACACCACCTCGGCTCACGCCGCACCCCGCGGGGTCGCCTACAGCCACCGCGCGCTCTACCTGCACGCCCTCCAGGCGCAGACCCCGCAGGCGTACGGCATCGGGGTCGGCGACCTGGTGCTGCCCGTCGTGCCGATGTCGCGCATGCTCGCCTGGGGTCTGCCGTACGCGGCCTTCGCGGGCGGCGCCTCGCTGCTGCTGCCCGGCATCTACGACCAGCCCGCGCCGCTGGCGGAGATGTCCGAGAGGGAACGGCCCACGCTGGCCGTCGCCGACCCGGCCACCTGGGACGGCCTGCTGGAGGAGCTCGCGGCGCGCCCCCGTGACCTCTCCTCGCTGCGGGAGGCCGTCGTCGTGGGCGGCCCGGGAGAGGACCCCGGCGGTCCGCTGCTGGCCCAGGAGCTGGGCTGGCGGCACGGCATCAGCACCGCGGCGGCCTGGGGCGCGCCCGAGACGCTGTCCCCGGCGTGCGTGGCGCGGGCCGAGGCGGGCGGGACCGACGAGGCGGGCCACTACCGTTTCCCCGCCTCCGTCGAGTACGGCGTCCTGGGCCCCGACAAGGCACCGCTGCCCTGGGACGGCGAGTCCCAGGGCGAACTGCTGCTGCGCGGCCCGTGGATCACCGCTTCGTACGTCGAGGACACCGGGCATCCGGCGCCGCTGCACGAGGGCTGGCTGCGCACCGGCGAGACGGCGACGATCAGCCCGGACGGCCGGGTCGCCATGAAACCCCCGAAGGAGCCGTCCCCGGAGGGACGGTAGCCCCTCCGGGGACGGTAGGCCCCGAGGGACGGTAGGCCCCGAGGGACGATAAGCCCCGAGGGACCGTAGGCCCTCCGGGCCCCGTCAGACCTCGTCCGCCGGGTCGGACTCCCTGGCGGTGCCGCTCTGCTGCTGCGGCGGCTCGCTCAGCAGGTCGACGGAGTCCACGATCCGGTAGGCGTAGCCCTGCTCGGCCAGGAAGCGCTGGCGGTGGGCGGCGAAGTCCTGGTCGATGGTGTCGCGGGCGACGACCGAGTAGAAGCGCGCCTCGTGCCCGTCCGCCTTGGGGCGCAGCACGCGGCCGAGCCGCTGGGCCTCCTCCTGGCGGGAGCCGAACGTGCCGGAGACCTGGATGGCGACGGTGGCCTCGGGCAGGTCGACGGAGAAGTTGGCCACCTTGGAGACGACCAGGCAGGTCAGCTCGCCGGTGCGGAAGGCGTCGAACAGCTTCTCGCGCTGCGCGTTGCTGGTGTCGCCCTTGATGACGGGCGCGCCCAGATGTTCGCCCAGCTCGTCGAGCTGGTCGATGTACTGTCCGATCACCAGCGTCTGCTCGCCCGCGTGGCGGCGCACCAGCGCCTCGGTGACCTTCCGCTTGCTGTCGGTGGTCGCGCAGAAGCGGTACTTCTCCTCCTGCTCGGCCGTGGCGTAGGCCAGCCGCTCGGAGTCGGTGAGCGAGACGCGGACCTCCACGCAGTCGGCGGGGGCGATGTAGCCCTGGTTCTCGATCTCCTTCCACGGGGCGTCGAACCGCTTGGGACCGATGAGGGAGAACACGTCCGACTCGCGCCCGTCCTCCCGCACCAGCGTGGCGGTCAGCCCGAGGCGGCGGCGGGCCTGCAGGTCGGCGGTGAACTTGAACACCGGCGCGGGCAGCAGGTGCACCTCGTCGTAGACGATCAGGCCCCAGTCGCGGGAGTCGAACAGCTCCAGGTGCGGGTAGACGCCCTTCCGCCTGATGGTGATCACCTGGTAGGTGGCGATGGTGACGGGGCGGATCTCCTTCTTCGTCCCGCTGTACTCGCCGATCTCCTCCTCGGTCAGCGAGGTGCGGCGCACCAGCTCGGACTTCCACTGGCGGGCCGAGACGGTGTTGGTGACCAGGATCAGCGTCGTCGCCTGCGCCTTGGCCATCGCACCGGCGCCGACCAGCGTCTTCCCGGCCCCGCACGGCAGCACGACGACACCCGAGCCGCCGTGCCAGAACCCCTCGACGGCCTGCTTCTGGTAGGGCCGCAGCGACCAGCCCCCGCCCTCGGGGCCCGAGCCCTCGTCCAGCTCGATGCGGTGCGCCTCGCCGTCCACGTACCCGGCCAGGTCCTCGGCCGGCCAGCCCAGCTTCAGCAGCACCTGCTTGATCTGGCCGCGCTCGGAGGGGTGCACCACCACGGTGTCCGGGTCGATCCGCTGCCCCACCAGGGGCTGGATCTTCTTCGAGCGCAGCACCTCCTCCAGCACGGGGCGGTCGCTGGTCACCAGCACCAGACCGTGCGTGGGGTGCTTGTTGAGGGAGAGCCGCCCGTAGCGGGCCATCGTCTCGGCGATGTCCACGAGCAGCGCGTGCGGCACCGGATACCGCGCGTACTCCACCAGCGCGTCCACGACCTGCTCCGCGTCGTGCCCGGCGGCCCGCGCGTTCCACAGGCCCAGCGGCGTCACCCGGTAGGTGTGGATGTGCTCCGGCGCCCGCTCCAGCTCCGCGAACGGCGCGATGGCCCGCCGGCAGGCGTCGGCCTGCTCGTGATCGACTTCGAGGAGGAGGGTCTTGTCCGACTGGACGATCAGGGGGCCGCCGTTCACGCGTCACCTTCCGACGTTCGGATGAGTTCCCGACAGGGACCAAACGTCCAGTGTGCCGCACCAGCGCGGGTGCGTGGCGTGATGTGAGCTACGCCGCCCCCGGACGGGGTGCGGCCCCCTCGCCGCGCAGGGCCGAGGGGGCCGCACCGTGGTTCGACGGATGCGCTCCGTGGTCAGACGCCGAGTCCGCCGCTCTTGACGTCGGTGACGAACGCTGTGAATGCCCTGGCGGGGAATGCAAGGACGGGGCCTGCGGGGTGCTTGCTGTCGCGTACGGGGACGATGCCGGTCGTTGCGGTGGAGCTGGGGGACCACTCCAGACAGTTGCCACCGTCCTGGTTGCTATAGCTGGACTTGACCCAGGAGTGGTTCGCAGGCGGGGTCACAGTGCCTCCATGTGCTTTCTGATCATCTGGGCGGATGCGTCACGCGACAGAGCCGTAGCCGTGAGGACATCGTAGGACCGTGACAAGTGCCTCACGTCAGCCGGTTCTTCGATGATGGCACCGGATCGGATGCCTTCCGTATAGACGACGGTCGCACCGTCCGAGGTCGCCAGGACGGACATGGGGCCGTCCATCAGTCCATGCGTGCCGGCATCGAGCGGGAGCACTTGAAGGACGGTGGTGGGTCGCGTTCCGTGTTTCAGAAGAGCGGACAACTGCTCCTGCATCACCTCCCGGCTGCCCACCCGGCGTCGGATGACTGACTCGCACACGATGACGGAGAAGTCTGGCGGCGTGCTGTTGGCGAGAATCTCTTGCCGGGCGATGCGGTTGCTGACACGGCTCGCCAGCTCGGCCTCACTGGCACGCGAGTTGCCCTCACGGAAGAGAGCACGCGCGTAGTCCGGAGTCTGGAGTAGTCCCGGCACCACTGTGGGGGACCACTCCGAGATGGAGATTGCGCGAGTCTCCAGCTCGATGCGTCGCCGGTACCGCTCCGGAAAGGCGTGCGCCGTGATCTCCTCATACAGCCGCTTGAACAACCCGTCGGTGCCGAACACCTGGTCCAAGAGGGGTGGAAGGCCCGCAGGGACAGGACCCACGCAGTTCTCGACCCGCGAAATGGTGCTCTTGGACGTGCGGACCATCCGGGCCAACTGGGTCTGCGTCAACGGCCCGCCCTCGTACAGCTCTCTGGCGCTCCTGCACTCCTCGGCGAACTGTCTGCGCGGGTCCTGTGCGCCGTCCGCGCCCCCCGTGCCGTCCGTTTCTGCGTTCATTTCTCCCCCTGACCACCGGTCTGGTCATGCCTTCCGAGGACGCCGTTCACCTGCGGTGAACGGCGCGCGTACGCGTCGCCGTGACCAACTCGCAGGTTGGGCGCTGAAACCCTCCACAGCGTAGCGAGCCGTGCCGCACTCTTGTGACCGTTCCACCGCACAGAGTGAGCACGCAGAGGAGTTGGTCCATGGACACCGCCCCCGCCGACCCCGCACCGAAGCGGGAACCCGTCCCCGTGCCCGAGTGCGATGTGTGCGAACTGCTGGCGCGGGATCGGGAGACGGCCCGCGCCGACGGACGTTTCCTGACCGTCCGGAGCTGCAACGCCGTGATCGCGGGGCACCCACACCAGCGGAAGTCGGCCCGGTGAGCGCCGCGCGTCCGGTACCCGCCGCCGCGTACTTCCGTTCCCCGTTCCACATCCGACCGGGAACGGTGGTGTTCGACCGGGACAAGGAGATGGTGGGCGTCGCGCGGCAGGCGGTCGACCAGGTGGTCACCGTGGACCGTCCCAGCGGCCTGGCCTGGGAAGCGCCGTACCGCCGCCTACGTCCCGGCACCTCACGTGAGGCCCACCAGCTCCGCGCGCTGGCCCGCCTTCACCGCATCCAGCGTCGGGGGCTCACATGACGTGCCGGACGTGCCAGGAGCTGGCGGAGGAGCTGGCCCGAGCGGAGAAGTCCGGGGACGCGTCGCGGGTCGTGGACTGCCGCGTGTTGCTCCGCCGGCACCCCGACCACGGTGCTCCACCCGCCGGCCCGAAGGAAGGACCCGGGACATGACCTACCAGACCTGGAGGGCATCACCCATGAGCAGGCCCCAGTATTTCCGTCGTCCCTCCGGGAAGGCGAAGGGCAACAGCATCGTGGACAAGGAACATCAGGCGGCGAAGGTGCAGCACACGCGCCGTGCGGAGCTCTTGGCCCGGATGCGCGTCCGCCTTGCCCCGCCCGCGCCGGCCGGCGCCGACCCCGGAGGCGACGGTGGCTGAGAGGGAGCGTCGCGAGGACACGTCGACGCCACGTCTCGGTCTGCGGTAGCGGCAGGGACGGACCACAACGCCCCCACCCTCACTGAGACAGCGTGAGGCCTCCTCCTCCGATTGGAGGTCCGGCGGGGGCGGGGGCTGCACCACCGCGAAGGACGGACAAGTGGAGCGCGGCGATCAGCCGCGCCGATCGAAGAGAAGGGCATTTCATGTCGGTTACCACCTCGGATCGTTTCCTCGTCCCCTGGGGCATCAGCCGTATGCGGGCCTACCCGAGCACCTACCAGCCCGGGTATGCCACAGCCGAACTGGACCCCGCGACGCAGGTCACCGTCTTCCGTGACGCAAGCGGCGGCGTCGTGGAGATGGGCAAACACGGCACGGCCAAGGGGACGGAGACCAGCCCGCAGTCCACCAACCAGGACAGCCGCAACGACACCGACCACGACCAGGACGACGAGCAGGACTGATGAGCGACGCTGAACCGGTCGCGGTCGTCACAGAAGTGGACGACGTGACCGCCGACATGGTGATTGCCGAGCTGAACAAGCGCGGCGTCCCCGTCGTGCGGTTCGACCCCTCCGACACAGGCGACCGCCTGACACTCTCGGCCCGGTTCGGCGGCGGCGCCGGTTCGGCCACCCCGGCCGGCATTCTCCGTACCCCCTCCAGGACTGCCCGCCTGGAGGGGGTACGGGCCGTGTACTGGCGCCGCCCCACTTGGCCCCACTTCGAGCACCTGGACGCCCAGGACGCTCGGTACGCGGAGGCACACGTCCGGCACGGTCTCGGCGGGACGTTGTACGCCCTCCCGGACTGCCGCTACGTGAACCACCCCCTGAGCAACCGGGCCGCCGAACACAAGCCCCTGCAACTGGCCGTCGCTCAGCACCTGGGCCTCGTGGTCCCGCCCACCCTGGTCTCCAACGACCTGGCCACCATCCGGGCCTTCATCACCGAACACGCCCCGGTGATCTTCAAGACGCTTCGTTGGACCCCCTACCGCCGGAGCGACGGAGTGGGGCTGACCACCTGGACCGAACCCGTCCTGGCCGACGACGTGGACGAGAGCGTGGCCGTGGTCCCCCACCTCTTCCAGGCCCAGGTACCCAAGGTCGCGGACGTGCGGGTGGTCGTGGTCGGCCCGAAGGTGTTCGCCGTCCGCATCGACTCCGATCTGTTGGACTGGCGTGCGGACTACAGCGCTTTGACCTACACCCCCATGACCTTCCCCGCCGGTGTGGAAAAGGCTCTGGTCGCGCACTTGGACCACTTCGGGCTGGCCTCAGGCAGCTACGACCTGTGCCTCACCCGCGATGGTGACCTCCACTGGCTGGAGCTGAACCCGAACGGCCAATGGGGTTGGCTGGAAGACGAGACCGGGCTCCCCATCGCCGCCGCTTTCGCTGATCTCCTGGAGCAAGGAGCCACACCGTGACCCGTCCCGATTCCACCGCCCTCCGCCACGGGCTGGCGGACTGCCTGGAACAGAGAGGCGTCCTCAGGACCGCCGCGTGGCGCAAGGCGGTCCAAGAGGTACCCCGCGAACAGTTCCTCCGGTCCTTTTTCAAGGACGCTCCCGGCCCCGACGGCCATCTCCGCTACACGCCCATCAGCCCGGACACCGACGAGGACGAGTGGCTGACCCTCGTCTACCGGAACGAAACGTGGGTGACCCAGCTGGACGGCCACCTGACCGCCGACACCGCAGACGGCCCGCTGACCGGTTTCCCCACCTCTTCCTCCACGATGCCCGCGACGGTGGTCGGGATGAACGAGGCCCTGGATGTGGAAGACGGTATGACCGCCCTGGAAATCGGCACTGGGACCGGCTACTCCACGGCGCTGCTGTGCCACCGCCTGGGGGAGGACAACGTCACCAGTGTGGAAGTGGACCCCGAGGTGGCCCGGCGAGCGGACGACGCGCTGGAGACCACCGGATACTCGACCTGGACCGTGACCGGGGACGGCCTCCTGGGCCACCCGCGTCGGGCACCGTACGACCGCATCGTTGCCACGTGTGCCCTCCGCCGTATCCCGTACGCGTGGGTGCGGCAGACCGAGCCGGGGGGCATCATCCTGGCCACCGTCGGCCCCAGCGCCTGGTCCTACGGCACCGGGCTGGCCAAGCTCACCGTGAAGGACGACGGGACGGCGGAGGGACGCATCATCGGCCGTACCTCCTTCATGCCCGCCCGGGCACAAGCAGTTGTTCCCCTCTCCGGGGATTTGGCGGCCCGCGCCGCCTACGCCGACAGCGAGCGGAAGACCAGTCTCTCCCCGGACACGCTGGACGACTGGATGCCCGCCTTCCTGGCCCAGCTCGCCGCCCCGGGAGCCCAACTGGTGCGCGCTCTGGGTGACAACCGGGAGACGGTGTACCTGTTCGACGCCCGCCGGGAGGCGTTCGCGGCCCTCACCGCCGACGGAGACCAGTGGAACGTCCGCCAAGGCGGTCCGGTCGCTCTCTGGGACGCCATCGAAGAGGCCGTAACCGCTTGGCAGAAGGCCGGGGAGCCCGACATCACCTCTGTCCGCATGGCGGTGACACCCGACGCACACGCCTACTGGATCGGCGGTCAGCAGATCACCGATGACCGGCGGTCGTACTGGCTCGGACAGAAGGAACACGTACTCCGCTGGAAACACCCGCATCCGCCCTTGACTGCTTGACCTCCTGTGACTGCTTGACCTCCTGGGGCAGGGGGAGGCCGGTCACCGTCCGCCGCCCGCCGGTCCGCTTCAGAAACCGAGGAGATCGGCCAGGTCGATCTTGAGGGGGAAGGGGAGGTCCGTGGTCAGTTCGCGGCGGTGTACCGGGCGTTCGGGGCGGGGGATGTAGGAGCGGGTGTCGGCGTTCAGCCAGTACTCGTGCACGGCGAGCTGGTTGTCACGTTGCAGTTCCACGCGCCAGTAGGAGGGGACCTTGGCGGCGGCGTACTGGGCGGGCTTGAGGACGCGGTCCTGGCTGCGGGAGCCGGGGGAGACGACCTCGATGGCGAGGGCGACAGCGCTGATGGGCACGCACTCGGTCTCGAAGACGTTTAGGCCGGTGGAGTCGTAGACGATCACGTCGGGCACGCGCACGTGGTGTGCGTCCACCATCGCGCACTGTCCGGTCACCACGTCGAAGGGTTTGCCGCGTGCGTCGCCCAGGGCTTGCGCGAGCTGGTTCCGCACGTGGTTGTGCCACAGCATCGTTCGTCCTCGTACCACGATGCACCCATCGACGAGTTCCCAGTCGAAGGGCAGCTCCAAGCGCTTGACCTGGTCGAATGTCCATCCCTCTGCGGGCGGGAACGCCCAGTTCTCCTCGGTGGCGCGTGCTGCCGTCGCGGCCGTCGCGGTTTTCATGCGGGTGAGTCTGGACGGAGACCGGCCGACGAGCGGTTGTCCGAGAACGCGGTCACTCGATCCGGTGAGACAGCGGGAGCCGTCGCATGCGCACGGCTCAGCCCTCCACCTCCGCCACCCCCGTGATCCGGTGCAGCGGGTAGGTGCGGACCTCGTCGGCGGTGTGGTCGTAGGCCGTCACGAAGCCGCCCTCGACCTTGACGGGGGCGATGACGCGCTGGGAGGCGGCGCCGTCCGCGTTGACGTAGCCGATCCACACGGGGGTGCCGGTGAGGGTCGCGGACTGCATGGTGGCCAGCGTCTCGGCCATGACGGTGCGGGGGAGGCCGCCGCCGGGCGGCGGCCKCCCCCGCACCGTCATGGC
>NZ_JASKYT010000230.1:0-12193 GCF_041028275.1 Streptomyces sp. PU-14G | reverse complement strand
ATGTACGAGCTGTCCCGGATCCGCCTCTACTCCATCGGGCCCGCCGGTGCGCGCTACGCCGACACCGTGCTGGACCTGCGCGGAGTGGGGGATGCCGTGCCCAGCCCCGCACCGGCTCAGGCGGACTTCTTCGAGGAGGAGCCCCAGGGCCCGCCCCGCCGCCCCGCGCCCGCGGGCGTCCTGTTCCTGGAGAACGGCGGCGGCAAGTCCGTCCTGCTCAAGCTGATCTTCTCCGTGATGCTGCCGGGCCACCGCAACACTCTGGGCGGCGCCAGCTCGGGCGTGCTGCGCAAGTTCCTGCTCGCCGACGACTGCGGCCATGTCGCCCTGGAGTGGCAGCACACCCGCACCGGCGAGACCATCGTCGTCGGGAAGGTCAGCGAGTGGCGCGGCCGTCAGGTCTCCGGCGACCCGCGGAAGTTCGCCGAGGCCTGGTACTCCTTCCGCCCAGGACCCGGGCTGTCCCTGGACGCGCTGCCCGTCGCCGAGTCGGCAGCGCTGCGCCCCCGCGCGGAGGGGGCATCTTCGGCGCGCGGCAGGCGGCGCACCATGAAGGGCTTCCGCGACGTCCTGACGGAGACCGGAAAGGCGTACCCGAACCTGGACGTGGTCTGGGAAGAGGTGCACGAACGCTGGAACGAGCACCTGACGTCGCTCGGCCTCGACCCCGAACTCTTCCGCTACCAGCGCGAGATGAACGCCGACGAGGGCGAGGCGGCGGGTCTCTTCGCCGTCAAGAACGACTCGGACTTCACCGACCTGCTGCTGCGGGCCGTCACCGACACCCGCGACACCGACGGGCTCGCCGACCTCGTGCACGGTTTCGCGCACAAGCTGGGACGCCGCGCCGAGCTGACCGCCGAGCGGGACTTCACCGCGGGCTCCCTCGAACACCTGGAGCGCATCACCCAGGCCGCCGAGACGCGCGGCCGTGCCCGCGAGATCCACGCGGGCGCCGAGCGCCGCACCCAGCTGCTCGCTCAGCGGCTGACCGCGCGCGGCACCCAGGAGCGCGGTCGCGCCGCTGAGCTGGCCGAGCAGCTCGCCCAGGCCGGGGAGTCCGTGACCGCGGCCGAGGACGCCCGCTCCCGCGCCTCCCGCGTCGCCGCGGAACTCGCCTACCGGCACGCTTCGCTGGCCCTGGCCGCCGCGGAGAAGTCGGCGGCGGCGCAGAAACGCGAGCTCGGCGAGGCCCGTACGCTGCACTCGGCGTGGCAGGCGGCGGAGACCGTGCTCGCGCACCGTACGGCCGCCGACCGGTCCGCCCGCGTGGCGGCGGCCATCCGGGAGGCCGAGCGGGACGCGGCGCCCGCCCTCGCCGCGCGTGCCCAGGCGGCCACGGCGCTGGTGCGGGCCCTGAACACCGCCGCGGAGGACAGCGAACGCATCGCCGCCGAGCAGGAGGAGCGCTCGACCGGCCTCCAGACCGGCAGCGAGCGGGCCCACCGGGAGGCCACCGAGGCCGCCACCGAGGCGCAGCGCGCCCGCAGCGAGACCGAGCACCTGCGCCAGCGGCTCACCGAGGTCGAGCAGGAGATGGCCGAGGCGGTGCGCGCGGGCTGGCTCGACGACAGCGATCCCGACGCCGACCCCGCGCGCGCCGCCCTCGAGGCCAGCGACGCGGAGAAGAGCGCCGTCGCCGCGTTCGAGTCCGCCCGCGACGCCGCGACCCGCAGCGGCGACCGCGCCCGCGAGCTGGCGAGCCGGCACGCCGGTGCGGAACTCGCCGCGGCCCGTGCCGCGGACGCGGCCGAGGCGGCGGAGTCCGCCCACGCGGCCGAACGTGCCACGGCCGAAGCCCTCGGTGTCGAGGAACGCCTGGCGGAGCTGCTCGGTCTGCCGGGCGCACCACGCGGCGGCGCTGCCCCTTCCGGCCCGGGGACGACCGGCCCGGGCGCGAACGGCCCGGGGGCGGCCGGCCCGCCACGGGCCGCTGTGCCGGGCCAACGCGATGTGGGCAACTCGCCGGACGCGCTGGCCTCCACGGCCAACGACGGGCCCGGCGCCGGCGAGCCGGGGGCGTCCCCGCTCGCCGACAGCGCCGGGACGGCCGCGCGGGAGGACGCGGGGGGCGAGCCTCTCTCGGGTCCCGGAGCGGCGGCAGGCGTCCCCGAGGGCGCAGGCGGCCACTCCCCGCACGCGGACGAGGCGGGCACCACGGGCCCGCTGACCGCCGAGGAGATCGACCGCAACGCCGAAGCGCTCCAGGAACTGCTGGACGAGGGCGTGGCCCACGCCGAACGCCAGCTGTTCGAACTACGCACCGCCGCGGCGGACGACGCACGGATGCTCGGTGCGCTCGGCGACGGCGGGCTGCTTCCTCCAGGCCCGGACGTGACGGCCACGGTCGAGTATCTGGGCGAGCACGGCGTCCCGGCCCTGCCCGGCTGGCGCTACCTGGCACAGTCCGTCGACCCCGCCGACCACGCGACGGTCCTCGCCGCCCGTCCCGAACTGGTCGACGGCGTCATCATCACCGACCCGAACTCGCACGCGCGCGCCCGTGAGGTGCTGGCGAGCGCGGCGCTGCTGCCGCGGTCCGCCGTCGCCGTCGGCACCTCGGCAGCGCTGCTGGCACCGGCGCCTGCCCTCGACGGGAGCGGGGAGACGGGTGTCGACGGCCTCTCCGACGTCTTTCTCGTACCGCCGAACCCGGCCATGCACGACGAGCACGCGGCCGACGACGAGCGCCGCCAGCTGCGCGAGCGCGCCGTCGCCCGCGACGAGGAGATCCGCGCGCTGGCGGCACGGCTGACCGCCGACCGGGCGCTGGCCGCCCGCCTCGCCTCGTGGCGCACCGGCTGTCCCGAGGGCCGCCTGGACGAGCTCGCCGGCGCCGCCGCAGAGGCGCGGCAGGCGGCAGAGGCGGCCGAGCGCCGCCTCGTCGAGGTGAGCGAGGCCCGCGCGGAGGCCGACGCGCAGGCGGCCGAGACCGCTCGGGTGCGCGATGAGCGAGGAGAAGGGGCACAGCGGGCCCGGCGCAGCGCCGACGCGCTGGCGGGGCTCGCCTTCCGGCTGCGGGAGCGCACCGCGTGGCAGACCCGGCTGCGGGAGCTGGCCGACGACGTGGCCACGGCGCAGGAGCGCGCCGAACTGTGCCTGGAGAAGGCGTACGCGGCCGACGAGGACAGGCGTACGGCACAGCGTGCCGCCGACGACGCACGCCGTACGGCCCGCACCCTGCGCGCCGAACGTGCCGAGATCGCGGGCGTGCCCGACACCCCCCAGGAGTCCGGCGCGTCCGGCGAGGGGGAGCCGGAGGACGGTGCGGCCGGGGAGAGGGCGGACGCGGCCGGGGGGAAGCAGGACCGTGCCAGGCCGGCGTCGTTGCCGGACCTGCGTGAGGCCTACCGTTCGGCCTCCCAGCTCTACGAGAAGGTCGGAGTCGGCGCCGACCTGCGCGCCGAGCAGGCCCGCGCAGAGGGCGACGAGTCCGCGGCCAAGGCGGCGCTCGACCGGCTCACCAACAAGGTGCGCACCCGTGCGGCCCAGCTCCTGGAGGGGCCCGACGGTGCCGACGGTCCCTCGCGGCAGGCGGCGGCGGCCCGCGCTGAAGCGCTCGTCCAGCGGCTGGAGTCGCGCGGCTCCGACGTCAGCGAACAGCTCGGCCGTCTCCGCGGCGAGGCCGAGCGGCTCGCGCCGCCGGACGGACAGGCGCACACCGAGCTCCCCGAGGGGCGGGTGCCAAGCGACGCGGCCGAGGCCCAGAGCCTGTTGCGGACGGCCAACGCCGAACTGGCCACCAGGGGCGACGAACTCGACGCGGCGCGCGCCGCCCACGAGTCGTTGCAGCGCGCGCACACGGCGGCCGAGGACGCCGCGGGCGGCTTCGACGAGACGGCGACGACGCTGCGGGATCTGCTGCGCGACCCCGCCGCCTCCGTGCCCGGAGCGCCGAACGGCGAGGAGGAGCCGCCCGAGCCGTATCCCGGCACTCTCGCGGAGGCCCGTCAGGCGGCGGCCGAGGCCCGGCGCTCGCTGCGCGGGTGCGCCGCCGATCTGAGCGCGGCGGAAGCGGGCGTGCGCGAGGCGTGTGACGTGCTCGTACGGCACGCCAACTCCAGCCGCTTCGAGCATGTGCGTACGCCGGCCAGGCAGCAGGTGCGCGAGCTGCCCGCCTCGGCGCTTCCCGACCACGCGGCCGCCTGGGCCGCGGCGTTCGCGCCCCGGCTGCGGGTGCTGACCGACGAGCTGGAGCAGTTGGAGCGCAACCGCGACAGCATCGTGGACCGGCTGCGCGGCCTGGTGGAGTCGTCGCTGACGACGCTGCGCTCGGCGCAGCGTCTCTCCCGCCTGCCCGAGGGGCTGGGGGAGTGGTCGGGCCAGGAGTTCCTGCGGATCCGCTTCGACGACCCCGACCAGGCCACGCTCACCGAGCGGCTGGGCGAGGTCATCGACGAGGCCACCCGCGCGGCCGTGCGCAAGAACTCCGACCTGCGGCGTGACGGCATGACGCTGCTGCTGCGCGGCGTCCACGCGGCGCTCCAGCCGCGCGGGGTGTCGGTGGAGATCCTCAAGCCCGATGCCGTGCTGCGCGCCGAGCGGGTGCCGGTCGGGCAGATGGGCGACGTCTTCTCCGGAGGCCAGCTGCTGACCGCGGCCATCGCCCTGTACTGCACGATGGCCGCCCTGCGCAGCAACGACCGCGGCCGGGACAAGCACCGGCACGCGGGGACCCTGTTCCTGGACAACCCCATCGGGCGGGCCAACGCCACCTACCTTCTGGAGCTCCAGCGGGCTGTCGCCGACGCCCTGGGGGTCCAGCTCCTCTACACCACCGGCCTGTTCGACACCACGGCCCTGGCGGAGTTCCCGCTGGTGATCAGGATGCGCAACGACGCGGATCTGCGCGCGGGGCTGAAGTACATCAGTGTGGAGGAGCATCTGCGCCCAGGTCTGCCGGGCCCCGCGGACGAGGAGGGCGGGGCCGAGGTGCACGGGGAGATCACCGCGACACGGATGTTCCGCCGCCCCGACCAGGTGCAGCCGTCCGATGAGGGGAGCGGCCTTGGTGAGCGGTCGTCACCGGGGGCTGCGGGCCCGAGTGTTCTCGCTCCTCAGCCGCCGGAGGACGCGCCGGGCGCGGCACCCTCCCGGCACCAGTGACGTCTCGCCGGTCCTGCCCGCCTTGCCTGCCCTGTCCGTCCTGCCCACCCTGTCCGCCCTGTCTGTCCCGTCCCTCCCGTCCTCCCGCCCGTWKTGATMCGGGCGGGTTCCCTGCGCTGTTTCCTCGCGTCCCGCGCGGCGGTGTGCCTCCACCGCGCGGCGCCGCGCCGCGCTGCTGGGCTCCGAGACGACGCCGTGCCGCTGCACCCACACCTGTCGGGTGATCCACACGTCCAGCACGGCCCATGTCGCCACGACGGTGCCGCCGATGGTGGCGAGCACCATGGGGAAGGCCAGCCACACACCGGCCATCGAGCAGAAGAACGCGACCATGAGCAGTACCAGCGTCAGCGCCGCGATGATCACCGCACGCGCCGCCGCCGCCCGGACCGGGTCCGGCAGGCGGGGTTTCGCATACATCCTGTTCACTCCCCCTTCACGACCCCCTCGATCTTCCCACGGTTCGGCAAACGTGTCCTTGGACACAAACGTCGAACACCCGCCTGGGCATCGACGGACAACTCAGGATGAGGCACCACGGACCGCGTGTTCCCGTGCCCGTACACACCTACGAGTTGCCGGTGCGTCAGTAGTAAGCTCACGCCGTTTGCTGTCGGTACAACACCCCCGTGCGCTGGGGAGTACGTAGGGGAGGCCATGCGCTTTCGCGGGAAGTCCATCCGCCGGAAGATCGTGGTGCTGCTGCTGGTGCCGCTGGTGTCTCTGGTGTCCATCTGGGGCTTCGCGACCTACATCACCGCGACGGAGGCGAACAGCCTGCTGCGCCTGGACGAGATCACCCGCAAGATCGGTGATCCCACCGAGGACGCCGTCCAGGCCATCCAGCGAGAACGCCGTCACATCATGGTCCACATCGCCGACCCCAGAGGCGGCACGGGACTGGAAGCCCTGCGCAAGGCGGAGCGTGCCACCGACAAGAAGGTCTCCGCGGTCCGCCGCAACGCCGCCGACGGCAGCCTCCGTTCCGACCTCGGCCCCGACTCGCGGGCCCGGCTCGACGACTTCCTCGACGCGCTGGACGGCCTTGAGTCGCTCCGCTCCCGCGTCGAGAAGGACACCATCACCCGCGGCGGTGCCTTCCAGGCCTACAATGAACTGGTCGACCCCGCCTACGCGGTCATCAGTTCACTGAGCGCGGTGGACGACGTCGGTCTGGAGAAGGAGGGCCGCGCGCTCGTCTACGTCTCCCTCGCCCGCGAGTACCTCTCCCGCGAGGACGCCCTGATGGCGGCTGCCTACGCCGCGGGCGAGTTCACCCGCGGTGACCAGCGTGCTCTCTCGGACCGTGTCGCCGAGCGCAACATCACCTACCAGACCAACCTGCCCTCCCTGCCGGCCGCCGACCGGCAGATGTTCGAGAACTACTGGAACAGCACCAACGGCCGTACTCTGCGCGGCAACGAGGACGCCGTCATCGCCGCGGGGCCCCGCACCACCGAGGGCCCGGTCGGTCAGGAGCGCTGGCGCCAGGGCATCACCGCGGCGCTGGACGACCTCAAGCGGATGGAGGTGAAGGCCCAGCAGCGCTACCAGGACCGGGTCGACCCCGTCGCCACCCGCGTGCTGGTGCAGGCGGCTGCCGCCGGTGTGCTCGGGTTCCTCGCCGTGCTGGCCTCCCTGGTCATCTCCATCCGGGTGGGCCGGGGCCTGGTACGTGACCTGGGCGCGCTGCGCAAGGAGGCCAACGAGTCCGCGGGTGTGCGGCTGCCCAGCGTGATGCGCAGGCTGGCCGCGGGCGACCGGGTCGAGGTGGAGGCCGAGTCCCCCCGTCTCGACTACTCGGCCGACGAGATGGGGCAGGTGGGCCAGGCGCTCAACACGCTCCAGCGCGCCGCCGTCGAAGCCGCCGTCAAGCAGGCCGACATGCGGCGCGGCGTCTCCGAGGTCTTCGTCAACCTCGCCCGGCGCAACCAGGTGCTGCTGCACCGCCAGCTCACCCTCCTCGACGCCATGGAGCGCCGCACCGAGGACGCCGACGAGCTCGCGGACCTCTTCAGGCTGGACCACCTCACCACCCGCATGCGCCGCCACGCCGAAGGCCTGGTCATCCTCTCCGGCGCCGCCCCCTCCCGGCAGTGGCGCAAGCCCGTGCAGCTCATGGACGTGGTGCGGGCCGCTGTCGCCGAGGTCGAGGACTACGAGCGGATCGAGGTGCGCAGGCTGCCGAGGCTGGCCGTCGACGGCAGCGCGGTCGCCGACCTGACGCACCTGATCGCCGAGTTGCTGGAGAACGCCACCGTCTTCTCTCCACCGCACACGGCCGTGCAGGTGCTGGGGGAGCGCGTCGCCAACGGCTTCACGCTGGAAATCCACGACCGCGGCCTGGGCATGGCCGCCGACGCGATGCTGGACGCCAACCTGCGGCTCGCCGAGACGCCCGAGTTCGAACTGTCCGACACCGACCGGCTGGGCCTCTTCGTCGTCTCACGGCTCGCCCAGCGCCAGGGCGTCCGGGTCTCCCTGCAGCCGTCGCCCTACGGCGGCACCACGGCCGTCGTCCTGATCCCCGGCGCCGTCCTCACCGAGACCCCGGATCGTGACGAGGAGCAGCGCCCGCCCCGTACCGCCATCGAGGCCGGCGGAAAGCCCGCCCGGCCTCTCGACGGGCCCGTCGAGCTGGAGGCCCCGATCGACGCGACACCCCCCGCCCGCGAAGGCCGCGGTACCCGTGAAGGCGGCGGTCTGCCGCCGCGCAGGCGGGCTGCTGACACCGGCCCCACCCCCTCGGTGGCCGGGGAAGTGCACCAGCAGGCCCAGGACGAGGCCGTCTCCACGTCCCGTGCCCAGGCCCGCACCGAGCCGGACGCGGGGGGAGACGGCGCCGCGAACGGCGGGCACGCTCCGCTGCCGCGCAGGCGTCCCGGGACCCCCGTGCTCGTCTCCGACAACGGCCGTACCGTCGATCCGGACCGCCGCCCAGGGCCGGAGCGGCGTACCGGCGAAGGGGACCGCAAGGACTCCCAGGCGGGCGCGCACACGGGCGGGCCCGCACCGCTGCCCCGCCGTAAGAAGCCCGGTGCGGCATCCGGGGCGCAAGCAGACCGTCCGCGCCAGGAGGCCGGGGCCACGCCGCAGGCCGCACCGGCTGAACCGGCGCCCGGCACCACGCAGGACGCCGGCACCACGCAGGACGCCGACGCCTCACCGGACGCCGGCAGCACGGAGGGCGCCGGCGCCTCGCGGGCCGACAACGCCCCGCGGGCCGGCGGGCTGCCGCGCCGGGTGCGGCAGGCGAGCCTCGCGCCGCAGCTCAAGACCGACACCCCGACCGTCAGCACCCGCATGCCGTCCGGGCAGACGGGCACCCAGAATTCCAGCACGCCGGATGCCGCCGAGCGCGACGCCGACGCAGTGCGCAGCAAGATGGCCTCCCTCCAGCGCGGCTGGGAACGCGGCAGGCGCGAGAGCGAATCGCCGCACGACGCGGGGGAGTCAGCACCAGGAACGACACCGGGAGGGGACGGTCGATGACCGCACCGAACGCCGCATCGCACTCCGCTGGAAGCGGCGAACTCAACTGGCTCCTCGACGAACTGGTCGAGCGCGTGGGAAGCATCCGCAAGGCGCTCGTGCTCTCAGGAGACGGCCTCGCCAGGGGCGCGTCGCAGGGCCTCACCAGGGAGGACAGCGAGCACCTGGCGGCCGTCGCCTCCGGGTTCCACAGCCTGGCCAAGGGCGTGGGCCGCCACTTCGACGTGGGCGGGGTGCGCCAGACCGTGGTCGAGCTGGAGGACGCGTTCCTCTTCGTCACGGCGGCAGGCGACGGCAGCTGCCTGGCCGTACTGGCGGACGCGGAGTCCGATGTCGGCCAGGTCGCGTACGAGATGACGCTGCTGGTCAAGCGCGTCGGTGCCCACCTGAGCACCGCGCCGCGCGCCGCTGGGGCCGGCGGCGGCACCACCACCAACTGACGCGGACGGCGGGGGACGAGGGAACGAGGGAATGAGGGGACGGGGCCGGCAATGACGGACCACTGGTTCGACGACGCGGCAGGACCCGTGGTACGGCCGTACGCGATGACGCGGGGCCGTACCCGCAGCAGCGTCGTCGCGGCGCAGCTCGACCTCATCGCCCTCGTCCTGTCCGACGAGCCGGGAGCGGGGCCCGAAGACGATCCGGAGGGGCCGCCCACCGAGGACGCGCTCCTGGCGGATCACTCGCTGTCGCCCGAACACCTCGACATCGTCCTGCGCTGCCGCCGCTCCGCCCTGTCGGTGGCGGAGCTGGCGGCCGAGCTCGACCTGCCCGTCGGTGTCGTCCGGGTCCTGATCGGGGATCTGCTGGAAGCCGGTCTGGTCCGCGTCACCCGTCCCGTCCCTCCGGCCGAGCTGCCGGACGAGAGCATCCTCAGAGAGGTGATCAATGGTCTTCGGGCGCTCTAAGCGGGGTGGCAGGAAGGCCCCCGCCGAGCCGGTCACGCTCAAAGTCCTGGTGGCGGGCGGATTCGGCGTCGGCAAGACCACCCTCGTGGGGGCGGTCAGCGAGATCAAACCGCTCCGTACCGAGGAGACGCTGACCGAGGCGGGACGCCGGTTCGACGACACGCAGGGGGTGGAGGCGAAGACCACGACGACGGTCGCCATGGACTTCGGCCGCATCACCATCCACGACGAACTCGTGCTCTACCTGTTCGGCACGCCGGGCCAGGACCGTTTCTGGTTCCTGTGGGACGAACTGGCCAGCGGCGCGCTGGGCGCCGTGGTGCTCGCCGACACGCGGCGGCTGGAGGACAGCTTCGCCGCGATCGACTACTTCGAACGCCGCTCCATCCCCTTCACCGTCGCCGTCAACTGTTTCGACGGGGCCGAGCGCTACCCCGCCGATACCGTACGGGAAGCGCTCGACCTCGACGGCGAGGTGCCGGTGATGCAGTGCGACGCGCGGCAGCGCGAGTCCGCGCGGGACGTGCTCATCTCCGTGGTGGAGCACGCCATGCACACGGCCGCGCAGCGTGCCGCGCACAGCCCCGCCGAGGCCTGAGCCGCGCGGCACCGGCCTCGGCGGGGCTGTGCGGGCGGTGACTAGGGCCTCTCGTTTGGATCCAAACGAAAGACCCTAGCCCTCCTGCCACCCGAAGCTGCGTTCGACCGCCTTGTGCCAGTTCTTGTACTCCCGCTCCCGGTACTCCTCGCTCATGGCGGGCGTCCACTCGGCGTCGCGCTTCCAGTGGGAGCGCAGCTCGTCCAGGTCCGACCAGACGCCCGTGGCGAGTCCGGCCGCGTAGGCGGCGCCCAGACAGGTCGTCTCCGCGACCACGGGACGGATCACGGGAACGCCGAGCACGTCGGCCTGGTGCTGCATCAGCAGGCTGTTGGCCGTCATACCGCCGTCCACCTTCAGGCTGGTGATCTCGACGCCGCTGTCCTGGTACATGGCGTCCACGACCTCACGCGTCTGCCAGCTCGTCGCCTCCAGCACCGCTCGCGCGAGGTGGGCCTTGGTCACGTACCGGGTCAGCCCCGTGACCACGCCCCGCGCGTCCGAACGCCAGTACGGTGCGAACAGTCCGGAGAACGCCGGGACGATGTACGCGCCGCCGTTGTCGTCCACACTGGCCGCCAGCCCCTCGATCTGTGAGGCGTCGTCGATGATGCCCAGCTGGTCCCTGAACCACTGCACCAGGGCGCCCGTAATGGCGATGGAACCCTCCAGGCAGTAGACGGGCGCCTCGCCGCCCAGCCGGTAGCCCATCGTCGTCAGCAGCCCGTTCCGGCTGGGGACCGGCCGGTGCCCGGTGTTCAGCAGCAGGAAGGAGCCGGTGCCGTAGGTGTTCTTGGCCTCGCCGACGCCGTAGCACGTCTGTCCGAAGACGGCCGCCTGCTGGTCGCCGAGCGCGGAGGCCACGGGCACGCCGGAGAGCCGGCCCACGGCCGTGCCGTACACCTCGGAGGAGGAGCGGATCTCGGGCAGGACCGCGGCGGGCACGTCCATCGCGTCCAGCACCGACTGGTCCCACTCCAGCGACTCGAGGTTCATCAGCATCGTCCGGGACGCGTTGGTCACGTCCGTGACGTGTCTGCCGCCCTCCGTGCCACCGGTCAGATTCCAGATCAGCCACGAGTCGAGCGTGCCGAACGCGATCTCGCCCCGCTCGGCGCGCTGCCGCAGCCCCGGCACGTTGTCCAGCAGCCACGCCACCTTCGGCCCCGCGAAGTAGCTGGCCAGCGGCAGCCCCGTACGGTCGCGGAAGCGGTCCTGGCCCTCGTCGCCACCCAGTTCCGCGCACAGCTGCGAGGTGCGGGTGTCCTGCCACACGATCGCGTGGTGCACCGGCTCACCCGTCGCGCGGTCCCACAGCACCGTCGTCTCGCGCTGGTTGGTGATGCCGATGGCGCTCAGCTCGTCGGCGCGCAGCCCCGCCCGCTCCAGCGCCCCGTCCACCACGGACTGCACCCTCGTCCAGATCTCGGCCGCGTCGTGCTCCACCCAGCCGGGCTTGGGAAAGATCTGGCGGTGCTCCTGCTGGTCGACGGCGACGATCCCGCCCCGCTGGTCGAAGACGATGCAGCGGCTGGAAGTGGTGCCCTGGTCGATGGCTGCGACGTACTTGTCCGTCATGGTTGACGACCCCTCGTTCGGTGCGTTCGGACGTCGTGCTCAGAATGCGGCCTGACGCGGCAGCGCGCCGAAGCCCCGCCGATCGCTGCCCTGCGGCCCCGCCGATCGGCGGCCCCGCCCGCCAGTGACGGCTGCTCCACCCGGCGGTGACGGCGGTGCCCGCGGCGAGCGTGACGGCAGTGTTCAGCCCGGGTGAGAGGCAGTCAAGGTCGCGGACACGACGGAAGCCGCAGCCCGTTGTGCGACGTGATCGTCGCGACTGTCACGGGCACGTCACCAGACCCTCACGTCCCCGTACGCGTACCGGATCAAGCGAACCGCCCCCGGGGGAAGCACGTCCACACTGAACGAGAACGGTGGCACGGGACCGACGGGGGTGGTCCCGAGCCACCGTTCCTCATTTCCCGGTTCCCTGGTAGATGAGGGGAGCATGAGACACATCCGCACCGCACGCCGCATCCCCCTCCTGGCCGCAGCCGCGCTCCTCGCCCTCGCCGTCGCCCCGTCC
>NZ_JASKYT010000023.1:0-39622 GCF_041028275.1 Streptomyces sp. PU-14G | reverse complement strand
GTTCTCGCTCGTGCGGGCCGGGTCGGTCCAGGAGCGTTCGCCGCATCCGGGGACGGGTTCGATGTCGCGGTCGGCGGTGTTCAGGCCGCCGTCCTGCCGCGCGGAGCAGCCGGTCAGGGCGAGGGCGCACGTGAGGACGAGCGTGAGGACGGGGGTGAGGGGAGAGCGCACGGCGGCCTTTMGGTGAGGGCGGGCGGGGAACCGGTGCGCGTTCACGACTGGCCGCGGCCCCGGTCGCGGGGCGCCCACGGGGTGAGGAGGCGCCCGGCGAGCCGGACGAGTTCGGAGAAGAGCACGCCCAGGACGGCGACGCAGAGGATGCCGACGAACATCACGTCGTTCTGGAAGAGGGCCCGGGAGTCGAAGATCAGGTGTCCGAGGCCGTCGGAGGCGGCGATGGACTCCGAGGCGACGATCACCAGCACGGCGACGCCCGCGGCGATCCGGGCGCCGACCAGGACGGAGGGCAGGGAGGCCGGCAGCAGGACGTGCCGGAACATCTGCCAGTGTCCGGCGCCGAAGACGCGCCCGGCGTCCCGGTGGCCCTCGGGGACGGCCAGCACGGCGGCCATCGTCGAGATCCAGACGAAGAAGAAGACCGTCGCGGCCACCAGGGCTATCTGCGGCCCCTCACCGAGCCCGAACATGTTGAGGAAAATGGGGAGCAGCGCCAGCTTCGGCACCACGTACAGGGCGTCCATCATGGGTTCCAGCGCGGCCCGCACCAGCGGCAGCGCCCCCATCAGCAGCCCGAGCAGGTAGCCGGCCACCGTGCCGAGCAGGTATCCGGCGAGGACCCGTTTGAGGGTGGCCCACACGTCGGGCCACAGGTCGCCTTCCGCGGCGCGTTCCCATCCGTCGGCGAGGATGGCGCTCGGTGCGGGGTAGACACGTGCGTCGATCCACTGCTGGGTGGCGGCGAGCTGCCACAGCAGGACGAGGACGAGCGGTACGGCCGCGGCCAGCGACAGCTCCAGGGCGCGCCGCCGCCGGTGGGTGCTCTCCGGGGCCCTCTCGTGCGGTCCTGGGCGCCGTACGATGCGCCCTTCGCTGCTGTGGGGCGTCTGCAGGGTGCTCATGCGGCGGCCCCCTTGTCGCTCGATGGGGCCGGTCGCGCGGCGGGTGCCGGGCGGGCGACCTCGCCGCGCAGCAGTTCCCACAGTTCGTCCTTGAGCGCGGTGAAGCGCGGGTCGGAGCGGACGTCGCCGGTGCGGGGGCGGGGGAAGGGCGTGCGGCGTTCGGCGATGACGCGGCCGGGGCGCGCGGACATCACCAGGACCCGGTCGCCGAGGACGAGGGCCTCTTCGAGGCTGTGGGTGATGAAGAGGGTGGTGGTGCTGGTGGCCTGGGTGAGGGCGAGGAGCTCGTCCTGGAGGATGGTGCGCAGCTGGGCGTCGAGCGCGGCGAAGGGCTCGTCCATCAGCAGGATCTCCGGTTCGACGGCGAGTGCCCGGGCGATGGCCACCCGCTGCCGCATGCCGCCGGAGAGGGCGGCGGGGTAGGCGTCGGCGAAGTCGGCCAGCCCCAGCCTGGCGAGCCAGGCGGCGGCCCGGGCGTCGGCCTCCTTGCGGGGCGTGCGCTGGACGTCGAGGCCGAAGCGGACGTTGGCCAGCACGGTCTTCCAGTCGTAGATGCCGTAGTCCTGGAAGATCATGGCGGCGGGGTGGGGGGCGTCGGTGCGCAGTTCGAGCGCGCCGGAGGAGGGGCGCAGCAGTCCGGCGGCGATGCGCAGCAGGGTGGACTTGCCGCAGCCGGAAGGGCCGACGACGCAGACGCACTCCCCCGGGTCGACGTCCAGGTCGAGCGGGCCGAGTGCGGCGATTCTGCGCGGGCCGCGGCCGAAGCTGCGGGTGACGGCACTGGCGCGGATTTTCGGCATGGTGACTCCCCGTTCCGGGTGGGGAAGAGTGCGTCAGTCCGTGACGATATGACGGGCCGTCAGATACCGGCAAGGGTGCTGCGGCAACGCGCTGCGGCGACACGAGCGGGCCCGCACCCTCGGGGTGCGGGCCCGCTCGGCCGGGAAACGGGCGCCGTCGGCGCCTTCGGGTGGAGGGTCAGGCGTCGGCGCAGTGCGGGCAGACGCCCCGGTAGGTGACGGTGGCCTCCGCGACGGCGAAGCCGTACCGCTCCTGCTCGGGCAGGGCGCTCAGCGGGTCGCCCGTCGGGTGGACGTCGCGGATGGTGCCGCAGCGGGAGCAGACCAGGTGCTGGTGGCTGTGGCGCGCGTTGGGGTCGTAGCGTTTCGCGCGGCCGTCGGTGGCGACCTCGAGCACTTCACCGAGGGCGACGAGTTCGCTGAGCGTGTTGTAGACCGTCGCGCGGGCGATCTCCGGCAGGCGGTCCGTCGCGCGGGCGTGGACCTCGTCTGCCGTGTAGTGGACATGGTCGCCGTCGAGCACCTCGGCGACGACGCGCCGCTGCGCGGTGAGGCGCCAGCCGCGATCGCGGAGCCGTTCCAGCAGGTCACTCATGTGTCCAGACTAGCAGCGCCATGTCCATGGGCAGAACCCGTACGGGTTTCGTTTTCTTCTTGACTTAGACAATGTCCAATGTAGGGTTGCGAGTGGTTGGCCCACAGGACAGATGTGAAGCACAGGAGGCGCACGTGACCGTGCAGGACGAGACGTCCGGACCCATGACGACGGAAGCCGGTGCTCCGGTCGCGGACAACCAGAACAGCCAGACCGCCGGCGTCGGCGGCCCGGTGCTCGTTCAGGACCAGCACCTGCTCGAGAAGCTCGCGCACTTCAACCGCGAGCGGATTCCCGAGCGGATCGTGCACGCCCGGGGCGCGGGCGCGTACGGCAAGTTCACCGTCACCGCCGACGTGACGCAGTACACGCGGGCGAAGTTCCTCTCCGAGGTCGGCAAGGAGACCGAGGTCTTCGCGCGGTTCTCGACGGTGGCCGGCAACCTCGGCGCGGCGGACGCGGTGCGTGACCCGCGCGGTTTCGCGCTGAAGTTCTACACTGAAGAGGGCAACTACGACCTCGTCGGGAACAACACGCCGGTGTTCTTCGTCAAGGACGCCATCAAGTTCCCCGACTTCATCCACACCCAGAAGCGCGACCCCTACACCGGCTCGCAGGAGCCGGACAACGTGTGGGACTTCTGGGGCCTCTCGCCCGAGTCGACGCACCAGGTGACCTGGCTGCACGGCGACCGCGGCATTCCCGCCTCCTACCGCCACATGGACGGCTTCGGCTCCCACACCTTCCAGTGGAGCAACGAGGCGGGCGAGGTCTTCTGGGTCAAGTACCACTTCAAGACCGACCAGGGCATCAAGAACCTGACGGCCGCCGAGGCCGACGTGCTGGCCGGCAAGGACCCCGACAGCCACCAGCGCGACCTGCGCGAGGCCATCGAGCGCGGCGAGTACCCGAGCTGGACCGTCGGCGTGCAGATCATGCCCGCGGCCGAGGCGGCGAACTACCGCTTCAACCCGTTCGACCTCACGAAGGTGTGGCCGCACGCGGACTACCCGATCCACTGGTTCGGCAAGATGGAGCTCAACCGCAACCCGCGCAACATCTTCGCCGAGACCGAGCAGTCGATCTTCTCCCCGCACCACTTCGTGCCGGGCATCGGCCCCTCGCCGGACAAGATGCTCCAGGGCCGCCTGTTCGCCTACGGCGACGCGCACCGCTACCGGGTCGGCATCAACGCCGACCTGCTGCCGGTGAACGAGCCGAAGGCGGCGCAGGCCCGCACCTACGGCCGCGACGGTGTCATGTACGACGGCCGCCACGGCGGTGCGAAGAACTACGAGCCGAACAGCTTCGGTGGCCCGGCCGAGACCGGCCGTGCCATGTGGGAGCCGCAGAGCGTCAGCGGGACGACCGAGGACCACGAGGCGCCCTCGCACGCCGAGGACGACGACTTCGTCCAGGCCGGGAACCTCTACCGCCTGATGTCGGAGGACGAGAAGCAGCGGCTGGTCGACAACCTCGCGGGCGGCATCGCGGCCGTCTCGCGTGACGAGATCGCCCAGCGCGCGATCGAGAACTTCCGCAAGGCGGACCCCGACTACGGCAAGCGGCTCGAGGCCGCGGTCCAGGCCCTGCGCGGCTGATCGATCGCTCGCCGTACGAGCCCGGAGGGATCGGACGCCATGGGGCTCCGGTCCCTCCGGTGCGTTTCCCGCGCCGTCCCCACGGGTGCTCGTAGGGGGCGGCGCGGGACCGCGTTCCGTACCCGGTCCGTACCGCGCCCGCGGGGCGGGACAGCCTTGGTGCCCCGCGGCGTCGGACGGCCTTGGTGCCCCGCGGGGTCAGACGGCCATCTCTCCCGCGGGCCGGGTGTCCGCGGGCCGGGCCTCCGCGGGCAGCGTGTCGGCGTCGGCCCAGCTGCGCACGATGTCGCGGACCGAGACGATGCCCACGGGTTCGCGCTCGTCCAGCACGATCAGATGGCGGAAGCCGCCTCTGGTCATCGCCTCGGCAGCCGCCGCCAGTGTCCAGTCGGGCCCGGCGAAGACGACGTCGTTGGTGGTGTGGGCGTGGGCCGTCTCCCGGTCGGGGTCCTGTCCGGCGCCCAGGGAGTCGAGGATGTCGCGCTCGGTGAGGATGCCGAGGCCGCTGGTGTCGGGGTCGAGGACGACGGCGGCGCCCACTCTGCGGGCCGACATCAGCTGCGCTGCCTGGCGCAGGGTGTGGGCGGGGCCGATGGTGAGGATCACGGTGCTCATGGCGTGCTGGACGTGACCTGGCATGCGGGGGCTACCTCCTTGGCGGAACGGCTTCTGCGGGGCCCCGGGCGAGGCGCGGGACCTCGAGAAGGGGTTCACAAGGTCACAAGCGTGCTCATACTCATGCTCACATGTGACGCAGGCCACAACAAGGAAGCGTGTACGGGCCACCCGGACCGGGCGGCCCGCCCTCAGGCCGTCAGGTAGCTCAGCAGCGTCTCGTGCAGCAGGCCGTTGGAGGCCGCCGCGTTGCCGCTCTGCGGACCGGGGTTGCCGTCCAGCCCGGTGAAGCAGCCGCCGGCCTCCTCGACGATGACCGAGCTGGCCGCCATGTCCCACAGCGACAGCTCCGGCTCGGCGCAGATGTCCACCGAGCCCTCGGCGACCATCATGTACGGCCAGAAGTCGCCGTAGCCCCGGGTGCGCCAGCAGTCCCGGGTCAGGTCCATGAAGCCGCCCAGCATGCCGCGCTCCTCCCAGCCGTGCAGCGAGGAGTAGGCGAAGGACGCGTCCCGCACCTCGGCGACCTTGGAGACCTGGAGGCGGGTCGCCTTGGAGAGGCTGCGCCCCGTGTACGCGCCGGAGCCGAGCGCCGCCCACCAGCGCCGGTTGAGCGCGGGGGCCGAGACGACACCGACCACGGGACGGTCACCGCCCTCACCCATCTCCATCAGGGCGATCAGCGTCGCCCACACCGGGACGCCGCGCACGTAGTTCTTCGTCCCGTCGATGGGGTCGATCACCCAGCGGCGCGGTCCGTGTCCCTCGGTGCCGAACTCCTCGCCCAGCACCGCGTCCCGGGGGCGGGTGCGCTGGAGCGAGCTGCGGATCAGTTCCTCGGCCGCCTTGTCGGCCTCGCTCACCGGCGTCATGTCCGGCTTGGTCTCCACCTTCAGGTCGAGAGCCTTGAACCGCTCCATGGTCGTGGCGTCGGCGGCGTCGGCCAGCACGTGGGCGAGACGCAGATCATCGTGATAGTCCAGCATGTCCGCACAGTATCCGGCGGGGTGACCCCCGGCCACAGGGCCATGCGCGTGCGGCGCGTATTGACACCTCATGGCGGTGCGTCAATTCTGTGCCGCACGCCGGGCTGTGGGGCGCGTCGGTCCGGCGTGCGAGGAGTAGAGGGGGCGGGCTGGGGGAGGCGACGATGCCTGCTGCGCGCGAGACCCTGCTGGAAGCCGCCCACGCGGCGGTGCGGGCGCGGCCCTGGAGCGCCGTGCGGATGGTCGAGGTCGCCGCGGCGGCCGGCGTCTCCCGGCAGACGCTCTACAACGAGTTCGGCGGCAAGGAGGGCCTGGGCGCGGCGCTGGTCAGCCGACTGGTCGAGGACTTCCTCGACGGTACGGGCCGCGCCGTGACCGAGGCCTGCCGCGGCGGCGCCGACCCCGCGGCCTGCTGCGCCGCCGCCGCGCACTGGGTGCTGCGCACCGCCCGCGCCGAGCCCATCGTGCACGCGGCCCTCACCGGGTGCTGGGGGCCCCGGACGCCGCTGCCGTCCCGTCCGCCTCCGCCGGCCGTGTGGGCCCGGGCCGCCCGCGAGGCGCACCCGGCGGAGCCGGGGCGGCTCGCCCACGTGCTGTGCGACCGGGCCGTGGCGGGGCTCGACCGGGCCACCCGCCTTCCGGTCGGCGGCCCGGGACCGCGTCCGCGCGGGGGCCCGGCCGAGCTGGTCGAGACCGCCCGCGGTGACCTTCAGCGCGCGTACGAGGCGGGCTTGCGGATCGCGCTCAGCTACGTCGTCGCGCCCCAGCCGGGGCCTGACGAGGAGCCGTGCGGACGGGTCGACGCGGTCGTACGGGCGCTGCTGGCGCGCTGAGCGGTCGGCGTGCGGGGGCCGGGTTCGGCCCGGCGGGGCGCGGTGTCAGTGGGCGCTGCCGGAGAGCTGGAGCCCCATCACGCCGATGATCACCAAGGTGATGGAGACCAGTTTCAGCACCGAGACCACGTCGCCCATGAAGATCATGCCGTAGATCGCCGTCCCGGCGGCCCCGATACCGGTCCAGACCGCGTAGGCGGGACCGACGTCCAGCCGCTTCAACGAGAGGGTCAGCAGGCCGAAGCTGCCCAGCGCGAAGGCGCAGAACGCGATGGTCGGCCAGAGCTTGGTGAAACCGTGCGAGAGCTTCAGACACACGGCGAAGCCCGTCTCCAGCAGCCCAGCGACTATCACCAACAGCCACGCCATGTGCTCTTCCTCCCGTGACGCCCCGTGCGGTCCAGGTCAAGCGCAGGCAAACCAGTATGCCGCCGCGCGCCGCCGGAAGCGATCAGTCCCCTTCGCGGCGTTCCCGCGTGCCCAGCAGGCGGCGCAGCGAGTGCAGCCGGGCGGCGTCCGCGTGCCCGTCGGCCACCCACGCGTCCAGCGCGCAGCCGGGCTCGTTGTGGCTGCATCCGCGCGGGCACTGGGCGGCCCCCTCCTCCAGGTCGGGGAACGCGTGGATGACGCGCGAGAGTTGGATGTGGTTCAGCCCGAAGGAGCGTACGCCAGGGGTGTCGATGACCCAGCCGTCCTCGCCGGTGGTCGAGGGCGGCAGCGGGAGCGCCAGCGCGGACGTCGTGGTGTGCCTGCCGCGCCCTGTCACCGCGTTGACGTCGCCCGTCGCCCGCTGCCTGCGCGGCACCAGCGCGTTGACGAGCGTGGTCTTGCCGACGCCGCTGTGCCCCACGCACACCGTGACCTGACCGCGCATCAGCGCGCGGACGCTCTCGGCGCCCGCGCCCTCGGCCAGTCCCTCCCGGCTGGTGACCACGTGGCGCACCCCGAGCGGCGCGTACGTCTCCAGCAGGGGCCGGGCCGGCGCGAGATCCGACTTGGTGAGCACCAGCAGCGGTTCGAGACCCGCGTCGAAGGCCGCGACCAGGCAGCGGTCGATCAGCCGGGGTCGCGGCTCGGGGTCGGCCAGCGCGGTGACGATGGCGAGCTGGTCGGCGTTGGCGACGATGACGCGCTCGTACGGGTCGTTGTCGTCCGCCGTCCTGCGCAGCACCGAGGTGCGCTCCTCGACGCGGACGATGCGCGCCAGCGTGTCCTTCGCCCCGGACAGATCACCGACGACCGCCACCCGGTCGCCCACCACCACACCCTTGCGGCCCAGCTCGCGGGCCTTCATCGCGGTGACCGTGCGGCCCTCCACCAGGCACGTCAGCCGGCCGCGGTCGACCGTCAGCACCAGCCCCTCGGCCGCGTCCTCGTGCTTGGGCCTGGTGTGGGTGCGCGGCCTGGTGCCGCGCCGGGAGGGGCGGACGCGGATGTCGTCCTCGTCGGTGTGCTTGCCGTAGCGGCGCATCGCGGGCGCCCTCTCAGGCTCTCACTCCGGCCGGCGCCCCGAGCATGTCCGTCCACATCGCCGGGAAGTCGGGCAGGGTCTTGCCCGTCGTCGCGACGTTCTCCACCTCGACGCCCTCGACCGCCAGGCCGAGCACCGCGCCCGCCGTGGCCAGCCGGTGGTCGTCGTAGGTGTGGAAGACGCCGCCGTGCAACGGCCGGGGGCGGATCCGCAGCCCGTCCTCGGTCTCGGTGACGTCGCCGCCCAGGCCGTTGATCTCCTTGGCCAGCGCCGCCAGCCGGTCCGTCTCGTGCAGCCGCAGATGGCCGATCCCGCGCAGCACCGACTCGCTCTGGGCGAGCGCCGCGACCGCGGCGATACCGGGGGTCAGCTCGCCCACCTCGCCCAGGTCGATGTCGATGCCCAGGACGCGGCCCGAGCCGGTCAGGGTCAGACCCCGCTCGTCCAGCTCGCAGGTGCCGCCCATCGCCGTGAAGATCTCCCGCAGCGCGTCACCCGGCTGGGTCGTGTGCCGCGGCCAGTCCGCGACGGTGACCCGGCCGCCGGTGACCAGCGCCGCGGCCAGGAACGGCTGCGCGTTGGACAGGTCGGGCTCGATCGTCAGGTCGCGCCCCCGCAGGGTGCCGGGCGCCACCCGCCACACGTGCGCCCTTCCGCCGTCCTCGGGCGCGTCCACCTGGGCACCGGCGGCGCGCAGCATCTCCACCGTCATGCGGATGTGCGGCATCGAGGGCAGGGTGCGGCCCGTGTGGCGCACCTCCACGCCCTGGTCGAAGCCCGCACCCGACAGCAGCAGGGCGCTGACGAACTGGCTGGAGGAGGACGCGTCCACCTCGACCGTGCCACCGGCCAGCGCGCCGGCGCCCCGCACTGTCAGCGGTAGCGCGCCGCGCCCCTCGTCCTCCACCCGGGCGCCGAGCGCGCGCAGCGCGTCGATGACGCCGTGCAGCGGACGCTCGTAGGAGCGTGGATCGCCGTCGAACCTGACCGGTCCTTCGGCCAGCGCCGCCAGCGGCGGCAGGAAGCGCATCACGGTGCCGGCGTTGCCCACGTCCACCGTCGCCGGGCCGCGCAGCGGCCCCGGCAGCACCCGCCAGGCCTCGCCCGTGGTACGCGCGCCGCCGGCCTCGGCGGCGGCGGAGGCCGGGGAGACCGTCTCCTCGATCCCGACGCCCATGGCGCGCAGCGCCCCGGCCATCAGCAGGGTGTCGCGGGAGCGCAGCGGGCGGCGCAGCAGGCCCGGCTCGGCGGCCAGCGCCGCCAGCACCAGCGCCCGGTTGGTGACCGACTTCGACCCGGGCACGGTGACGGTCGCCTCGATGCGGCCCGGCGCGGTGGGGGCGGGCCAGAGGGCGGTGTCTGCGGCGGGTGCGTGCTGGTCGGTCATGGGGCAACTCTAATGGCTGGGGCGCGGGCCGCCCCGAGCCCGCCGCCGGGCAGCAGGGCCGGGAGAGGGCGGCGCCGCGCGCGGCGGGCTCACAGCTGGTCCAGCACCGGGCCGAGCAGCCAGCGGCCGCCGCCGATCAGGGAGCAGAGCGAGACGGCGTGGAAGAGGAAGAGCCACATCGCCGCGGGGACGTGGGTGAGCCGCGAGAGCTGGTCGGCGTCCGAGTCCCCGGCCCCCCCGTCGCCCGGCCACCGCCCCTGGCGGAAACGCTGCGCGTTGCCCTGTGCCCGCCGCTTGCGCTGGAGTTCGAACGCCGGCCTGACGCCGCCCAGCAGCAGGAACCACACCACCACGTACGCGAAGCCGGCCTGCACCTCCGGGTCCGTCAGCCACGAGACGAGGACGAAGGCGCCGCCCGCCACCACGACGGTCAGCACCCCGTAGGCGTTGCGGATCATCACCAGCATCGCGAGCAGCAGCACCGTCGCCCCCCACAGCAGCGCGGTGATGTGGTTGGCGGCCAGCAGCCAGGCGCCGCCGAGGCCCAGCAGCGGGGGAGCGGTGTAGCCCGCCGCGGCGGTCAGCACCATGCCGATGCCGGTGGGCTTGCCCCGCGAGACGGTCAGCCCCGAGGTGTCCGAGTGCAGCCGTATCCCGTCCAGCTGCCGCCCGGTGAGCAGGGCTATCAGGCCGTGTCCGCCCTCGTGCGCGATCGTGATGGCGTTGCGGGAGATCCGCCACACGCCGTGCGGGGCCACCGCCAGCAGCGCCAGCACGCCGGTGGCGATCACCAGCCACTGCTCGGGGTCCGGCTGGCTGCCCACGACGCGGTCCCAGACATCCGTGATGCTCGCGTTGTCCATGTTCGCGGCGTTCTCCTCGTGTGGTCCGTGTGCGGCCGCGCGTGCCGTCCTCCGTCAACGCACGGCGACGTTTCCGCGTGCCGTGGCAGTCTTGCAGGCATGTGCGGACGGTATGCAGCGAGCCGGGGGGCCGAGGATCTGGCCCGGCTGTTCGAGGTGGAGAAGTGGGAGCCCGCAGAGGCGCTCGCGCCCGACTGGAACGTCGCGCCCACCAAGCAGGTGCACGCGGTGCTCGACCGCCCCCTCAAGGGCAGTGCGGAACCGCGTCCCGTGCGGCAGCTGCGCCCCCTCAAGTGGGGTCTGGTGCCCGGCTGGGCGAAGACGCCCGACATGGGCGTCAAGATGATCAACGCCCGCGCCGAGACCGTCCACGAGAAGCCCGCCTACCGGCGCCCCTTCGCCGCCCGCCGCTGCCTGCTGCCCGCCGACGGCTACTACGAGTGGGTCACGGCCGAGGGCGAGCTCAAGCTGGAACAGGAGGGCAGGCGCAAGCGGCCCCGCAAGCAGCCCTACTTCATCTCTCCCGCCCCGCGGGACGGCTCGGACGAGGCGCCGGTGATGGCGATGGCCGGGCTCTACGAGTTCTGGCGGGACAAGACACTGCCCGACGACCACCCGCGGGCGTGGTGGGCCACCTGCACCGTCCTCACCACCGCCGCCGAGACCGCCCCGCTGGCCAACGCCGGCGAGCTGAGCGAGGGCGGCCCGGGCTCGCTGGCCGACATCCACCCGCGCATGCCGCTGATGCTCACCCCCGACCGCTGGGACGCCTGGCTCGACCCCTCCCACACCGACTCCGAGCAGCTCCGCGCCTTGCTGGCTCCGCCGCCCGGCGGCCTCATGCGGGCCCACCCCGTCTCCACGGACGTCAGCAACGTCCGCAACAACGGCCCCCACCTGGTGAAGGAACTGCCGGCGCCGGAGGAGGAGACGCTGTTCTGACCCGGCCCTGACCGCCCCTTCCCGGGCACCCGGTCTGACCGCCCCTTCCCGGGCCCTGGTCTGACCGGCCTTTTCCCGGGCACCCCTGGAAGGATGCCGGACATGAACGCGCATACGGACAGCGGCAAGGCCCACGCGCGCCGGGACGAGGAGCGGCCCGGCGGGGGCGGCGGGCGGACCGAGACGGTCGCCACCCCGGTCGGGCAGGCCAGGATCACCTGGCACGACGCCAAGAAGGCCCACACGGTGCTGGCGCTCGGCCACGGCGCCGGAGGCGGTATCGAGGCGCGGGACCTGCGGGCGCTGGCCGCCGCGATGCCCGCCGAGGGCGTCAGCGTCGCCCTGGTGGAGCAGCCGTGGCGGGTGGCGGGCAAGAAGGTGGCTCCGGCCCCCAGGACCCTGGACGCGGCCTGGAGCGCGCTGTGGCCCGCGCTCACGCTTCCCGGACTCCCCGTGATCGCCGGGGGCCGCAGCGCGGGGGCCCGCGTGGCCTGCCGTACGGCGGGCGAGCTGGGCGCACGCGCGGTGCTCGCCCTCTCCTTCCCGCTGCACCCGCCGGGCAAGCCGGACAAGTCGCGGGCCGAGGAGCTGACCGGGGTGGAGCTGCCGGTGCTCGTCGTCCAGGGCGGACGGGACCCGTTCGGGCGCCCCGAGGAGTTCCCGCAGGGCACCAGCCTGGTCGAGGTGGCGTGGGGCGATCACGGGTTCGCGCTCCCGAAGTCGGCCGCGGTCTCCGAGGACGAGGCCATGGGCGTGATCACCGGTGCGGTGGCCCGGTGGATCGGCGGCGGCGCGCCCGGGTGAGGTCCGCACCCCGGCGGCCCGGCGACCCGGCGGCCCGGCGGCCCGGCGGCGGGGCGAAGGGCAGGGCAGCAGCCCCGTGACGGGGAGGGCCGGCCGGGGAGAAGAAGAACCTCCGGACGCCGGGAATGATCGGCGAGGCGGTGTGGTTGCACGCAGTGTCCACAGAGGAAGCCGAGGTGCGGTGGTCGCCGCCCAAGGGCCTCACCACGAGGCGAAAGGAAGCCGCCCAGATGGGTTCTGTCGCTTGCCCCCAGCGTCCGCGGGCCGCCGACCTGGACTGGGCCACGCTGGCGCTGGCCTCAGGGACGACTATTCGAGCGGCGGACGGTGCGGATCGTCGTCTATTCTCCGAATCGAGCGGGTCCTCGGTCGGGCTCGCCCCGACAGCGGAGGAGGTGGGTCCGGTCACCGGGACCGAAGACGGCTCGAACGCACAGCCCAGGGATCAGGAGTCGGAGACGGCACAGGAGCGCAGCGCGCGCTTCGAGCGCGACGCGCTCGCCTTCCTCGACCAGATGTACTCGGCCGCGCTGCGCATGACGCGCAATCCCGCCGACGCCGAGGACCTGGTGCAGGAGACCTACGCCAAGGCGTACGCGTCCTTCCACCAGTTCCGCGAGGGCACCAACCTCAAGGCGTGGCTGTACCGCATCCTGACCAACACCTTCATCAACTCCTACCGCAAGAAGCAGCGCGAACCGCAGCGCAGCGCCGCGGAGGAGATCGAGGACTGGCAGCTCGCGCGGGCCGAGTCCCACATGTCCACCGGGCTGCGTTCGGCGGAGGCCCAGGCCCTCGACCACCTGCCGGACTCGGACGTCAAGGCAGCGCTCCAGGCGATCCCCGAGGAGTTCCGCATCGCGGTCTACCTCGCCGACGTCGAGGGGTTTGCCTACAAGGAGATCGCCGACATCATGGGAACACCCATCGGCACGGTGATGTCCCGTCTGCACCGCGGTCGGCGCCAGCTTCGGGACATGCTGGAGGGTTACGCGCAAGAGCGCGGACTGGTCCCGGCCGGTGCCGCGGCGGACGGGTCGCAAGACCGGAAAGGTTCGGGCTCATGAGTTGCGGAGAGCCGCACGAGACGGACTGCGCTGAGGTTCTCGACCACCTCTACGAGTACCTCGACCGCGAGATGCCGGACGGGGACTGCGAGAAGTTCAAGGAGCACTTCGACGAGTGCTCCCCGTGTTTCGAGAAGTACGGCATCGAGCGCGAGGTCAAGAAGCTCGTCAAGCGCTGCTGCGGGCACGACGACGTCCCGTCGGACCTGCGGGCCAAGGTGATGGGCCGGATCGAGGTGATCCGGCAGGGGCAGCAGGCCTCCCCCGAGGCCGAGTCCGCCCCGGCCTCGGACACCGTCGAGGCGCAGAACCCGACGAGGGCGCAGAACCCGGCGCGGGCGCAGGCCCCGACGGGGGCCGAGGGCACCAACCCCGCCTGACGCCTCGGTACACACCGAGCGCGGACGCGTCGGCACTTCCGCCCGCTGTCCCCCCATCGGGTGAGCGCTGCCCGTCTCGTACGGGGGAACACCTCGCCGGAGCGGCAACGGGCCCGCGCGGCACTCCTATTCTCCCCGCCATGACACGAGGCGGGGAGGAGGCCCGTGATGCGCGTGGGAGTGTGGGCGCGGCGGCGTGCCGGAGCGGACCCCGGAGGGGAGCGGCGGCGCACGTTCGCGCTGGCGTGCGCGCTCGCCGCACCCGCGGTGCTCCTTCTGTGGCGCGGCCCCTACGGGCCCTGCGCCGCGCTGCTCGTCCTCGGCCCCCTGCACCTGGCCTGGCGGGAGCTGCGCCGGTGCCGTCCGGAGAGCGCCGCCCGCCGAGCGGCGGTCCAGGCCCTGGCGCAGGCGGTGCACCTCAAGGACCGCTACACGCGTGGGCACGGCGAACGGGTCGGCCACGCGGCGGTCCTCATCGCCCGCGAACTCGGCCTGGACGAGGAGCGCACCGAGACCCTGCGCTGTGCCGGAGTCCTGCACGACGTCGGCAAACTCGGTGTCCCCGCGCGTCTGTTGCGCAAGGAGGGGCCGCTCACCGCCGCCGAGCGCCGCGTCGTGGAACGCCACCCCGAGCAGGGTGCGGACCTCGTGCGCGGCCTGGACTTCCTGGGCGAGGCGCGGGCCGCCGTGCTGCACCACCACGAGCGCGTGGACGGCCTGGGCTACCCGCACGGCCTGGCGGGCGACCGGATCCCCGAGGCGGCGCGCATCGTGTCCGTCGCCGACGCGTTCGACGCGATGACCTCCACGCGCAGCTACCGCAGGGGCAGGCCCGTCGCCGCGGCCGTTGAGGAGCTCGAACGCTGCGCCGGCACCCAGTTCGACCCCCGGATGGTCGCCGCCCTCGCCCGGGCGTTGCGCCGTCACGGCTGGCCGTACGCCGAGTCCGCGGCCGGGTGTGACGCGTCCGCGCGGCAGTCTGCCCGCGCCCCGGCGGCGGCAGGGGAGCCGGACCGTGCCGTGCCGGCGGGCGGCGTCGCGGCGCGCGCCGTGCCGCAGGACACCGCGGAGGAGACCGGTGAGCGGCGCGGGGCCGGCGCACGGGCCGGTCGTGGTGTGGCCGTATGACGACGCGCCCCGTCCCGCGGGCCGCTCGCACGCGGGCCGTCGCGGGCCGGTGTCCGGCCGCCAGGGTCGTCGGCTGCGTGTACGTGGCCGCCGCGGCGCTGGCCGTCGCGGCGCTGTGCGCCACCCTGTGGCACGGCCTGGTGCGGCCTGGTGCGGCCGTGGCGTTCGGACTGGTCGTCGCGGTGGGGGAGTTGGCCCGGGTCCGGCTGCCTCAGGCGGAAGCCTGCGACGGCGCCGGGCGGAGCACCGGGCTCGTCTGCGGTGCGGGCGCGCTCGGTTACGCGCTGCTGGGCGCGGTGGAGGAGGCGCCGGTCTGGCAGTGGGCGGCGCAGGCGGTCACCGTGGCCCTGGTGGGCTCCCTCGTCGGATCGGTACCGCACGTGGCGCTGGGCCAGGCGCCGCCGCCCCAGGCCGCCGGCCGTCTCACGCTCGGTGTGGCCTTCGCCGCGACGTGCTGCCAACCCCTCTCGCCTGGGGGCTTGTTCGGTCACGCCGCGCCGCCGGGGGCGCTGTTCTCCCTGTGCCTGCTGTTCCTCGCCCTGTTCGCCGGCTGTGTCGACACCTTCCTCGCCGCCGCCACGGCCGCCACCGCCACCTCCGCGGCGACGGCTGCCCCCGCCGCACCGCAGCCTGTCCCTGCCGCCCGGGGCGGCGCGGTCGCCGCGGTCGCCGGCCGGCCGTACGGGCCGCTGCTGCGCGCTCAGTTGCGGGCCCGGCTGGTGACCGTTCCCGCCGTCGCCGCGACGGCGGTATTCCTCGCCCTGGCCGTCGCGTCGGCGGGGCTGTGGGCGTTGCCGGTCTGCTGCGCGCCGCTGCTGCTCACCCAGGTCGTCCTGCGCCGCCGGGCCCCCGTACGGGCGACCCGCCGGCGCACTCTCGCCTCCCTGGCGAGGGCGCCCGAGGTCGCCGGATGCACCCCGCACGGCCACGCGCGCCGGGTCGCCGACCTGAGCCGTGCCGTGGGCCGCGAGCTGGGCCTGTCGGGAGGGGAACTCACCGCTGTGGAGTACGCGGCCCTCGTCCACGACGTGGGGCGACTCTCCCTGAGCGATCCGGTACCCGGCGGCGCCACGGCCGGGCTGGGCCCCGGCGGCAGGCGGGGCGTCGCCCTGTCGGGCGGCGCCGTGGTCCGGCAGGCGGGGGTCGGCGGCCGGGTGGCCACCGCGGTGGAGGCGCAGGCGGACCCGTACCGCGAACAGTCCCTGACGGCGCGCGTCGTACGCACCGTCAACGCCTACGACGACCTCCTGACGGCGTACGGCGCCCACGCCCGCGCCACCCCGGGGCCGGACGGGGTGCCGGACGGCCCGGTGGCGGTCCCGGGACCGCGCGAGCGGGCACTGCGGACGCTGCGCGGCGCCACCGCGCGTGACCACGAACCACGCGTCGTGGAGGCCCTGTCACGCGTCGTGTCCCGCTCCCGGGGCGTCTGACGCACGGGTAATGAGCGGGCACCCGAGCGGGCATGGTTGGATGCGAAGGGGGAACCGCGACAGGCGTGGACGCGAGCGCCGGGCGTCCGGCGCCAAGGACCCCGACGGCAGGTGAGCGGCCAGGCGGTAGCCGGGCCACGAGACAGGCGGGACGAAAACGGCGGGAACGGCGGGAAACAGCGGAAACGGCGGAATCACTGTGAGGATCTTCGGCAAGGTGCGGCACCGTCCCTCCGCCTCGTGGCGGCAGGCGACGGACCGTGCGTTCACGCTCATCGGCGACGGCCGGTACGAGGACGCGGGTGCCCTGCTCACCCGCGCCGCCGACCTGGAGCCGTGGCTCTCGGAGTCCTGGTTCAACCTGGCGCTGCTGCACAAGTTTCGGCACGACTGGGAGCAGGCCCGCACGGCCGGGCTGCGCGCCGTCGCGCTGCTGGACCGGGAGGCCGGTGCGCCCGACTGGTGGAACGTCGGCATCGCGGCCACCGCCCTCCAGGACTGGCCGCTGGCCCGCCGCGCCTGGCAGGCGTACGGGCTGGACGTGCCAGGGCAGGGACCGAGTGGCGCCGGCGCGATCGACGAGCCTTCCGGCATGCGACTGGGCAGCGCAGCCGTGCGGCTCTCGCCCGAAGGCGAGGCCGAGGTCGTGTGGGGCCGCCGTATCGACCCGGCCAGGCTGGAGGTGCAGAGCATTCCGCTGCCCTCGTCCGGGCGCCGCTGGGGCGAGGTCGTCCTGCACGACGGCGTTCCGCACGGTGAGCGCTCCACCGCGGCCGGCCCTTCCTACCCCGTCTTCGACGAGATCGAACTGTGGGCGCCCTCGCCCGTGCCCACCTGGGTCGTGCTGCTGGAAGCCGCCACGGAGAGCGACCGCGACGCGCTGGAGCGGCTGGCGGCCGACGCGGGTTTCGCCGCCGAGGACTGGTCGTCCTCGGTGCGGCTGCTGTGCCGTGCCTGCTCGGAGAGCGCGATGCCCGCCGACGAGGGCGACGGCACCACCCACCTCGATCCGCACGACCACAGCTCGCCCGGACATCCGGGTCCGCTGGGGCACATGACGCAGGGTGGCCCCGGCGAGCTGTGGGTGCCCGAGCGGGAGTGCGGGCTGGCCGCTCCCGCTGCCCTGGTGCGCGGTCTGCTGGACGGCTGGGTCGCCGACAGCCCGGACACCCGTGAATGGCGGGATCTCGAGGAGGTCTGCTGAGCGCCTGTCGACCGCCCCGTACTCTGGGGGGCGAGCATTCGCGGTGCTCACCGGATCTCAGTCCCCGCAGGGTCGCAGGAAGGCGTACGACGGCATGGCGC
Organism: Streptomyces sp. PU-14G; assembly: GCF_041028275.1. Taxonomy (NCBI): domain Bacteria; kingdom Bacillati; phylum Actinomycetota; class Actinomycetes; order Kitasatosporales; family Streptomycetaceae; genus Streptomyces; species Streptomyces sp. PU-14G. Next base: position 22,333 of record NZ_JASKYT010000023.1, on the reverse strand, counting down.
AGCAGCAGGAAACCACGGCCGGGTCGGCCGATGTCGCCGAGGGCGGGTTCGTCGACGACGTGACGGACGCGGCGGCCCGGGAGGAGGCCCACACGGCGCGCGGCACCGCGCGCCCCCTGACGGTGGTGGGCAACCCCGTGCTGCACCGGGAGTGCGCGGAAGTGACCGAGTTCGGCGACGAGCTCGCCGCGCTCGTCGACGACATGTTCGCCAGCCAGCGCGCGGCCGAGGGCGTGGGGATCGCCGCCAACCAGATCGGCGTCGACGCGAAGGTCTTCGTCTACGACTGCTACGACGACGAGGGCGTACGCCACGTCGGGGTGGTGTGCAACCCGGTGCTCGACGAGCTGCCGGCCGAGCGGCGCGTGCTGGACGACGGCAACGAGGGCTGCCTGTCCGTTCCCGGCGCCTACCACCCGCTCGCCCGCCCCGACTACGCCGTGGTGCGCGGCCAGGACGCCGAGGGGAAGCCGATCACCGTCGAGGGCACGGGATACTTCGCGCGCTGCCTTCAGCACGAGACCGATCACCTGCACGGGTACCTGTACATCGACCGGCTCTCCAAGCGTGAGCGCAAGGACGTGCTGCGGCAGATGGCCGAGAGCACCCCGCGCTACGAGACCGTTCCGAACGCGTAGCCGGGTACCGGGTGGGGCCTGGGCCACCTGGCCCCACCCGGCGACTGTGGGTGCGCTCCCGGCTTTGGGGAAGCGGGCGGCTCAGAAGTCGTCGTCGAGGGAGACGGATCCCTCCACGGCGACCTGGTAGGCGGACGCCCGCCGTTCGAAGAAGTTGGTGAGCTCCTGGACGTTCTGGAGTTCCATGAACGAGAACGGGTTGGCGGCTCCGTAGCGTTCGGTGAAGCCGAGGCGGCGCAGCCGCTGGTCCGCGACGGCCTGGAGGTACTCGCGCATGGAGGCGGTGTTCATCCCGGGCAGCCCCTCCCCGCACAGGTCCCGCGCGAACTGGAGCTCCGCCTCGACGGCCTCGTCCAGCATGGCCACCACCTGCTTCTCCAGCTCGTCGTCAAAGAGGTCGGGCTCCTCCTGGCGCACGGTGTCCACGACGTCGAAGGCGAAGGACATGTGCATGGACTCGTCGCGGAAGACCCAGTTGGTGCCGGTGGCCAGGCCGTGCAGCAGGCCGCGGGAGCGGAACCAGTAGACGTAGGCGAACGCGCCGTAGAAGAACAGCCCTTCGATGCAGGCGGCGAAGCAGATCAGGTTGAGCAGGAAGCGGCGGCGGTCGTCCCGCGAGGAGAGCTGGTCGATGTTCTCGACGCTGTCCATCCACCGGAAGCAGAACTCGGCCTTCTCGCGGATGGAGGGGATGTTCTCCACGGCGGCGAACGCCTGGACGCGTTCGTCGTGGTCGGGCAGGTAGGTGTCGAGCAGCGTCAGGTAGAACTGGACGTGGACGGCTTCCTCGAACAGCTGCCGGGACAGATACAGCCGCGCCTCGGGTGAGTTGATGTGCTTGTAGAGGGTGAGCACGAGGTTGTTGGCGACGATGGAGTCGCCGGTCGCGAAGAACGCCACCAGGCGGCTGATCATGTGCTGTTCGCCGGGCGAGAGTTTGGCCAGGTCGGCGACGTCGGAGTGCAGGTCGACCTCTTCGACGGTCCAGGTGTTCTTGATGGCGTCGCGGTAGCGCTCGTAGAAGTGCGGGTAGCGCATGGGGCGCAGGGTCAACTCGAAGCCCGGGTCGAGCAGGCGGGGCGTGGTGTCGGCTGGTGTCGTCATTACTGGCAGGCCTCGCAGGACTCGGGGTTTTCCAGGGAGCAGGCGACGGCTTCGTCGGCCGCCGCGGGGGTGGGCGCGGGCACGGGGACGGCGGCCCCGGCTGCCTGCGCGATGCGGGTCGCGGGGCGCGAGCGCAGGTAGTACGTCGTCTTGATGCCGCTCTTCCACGCGTACGCGTACATGGAGCTGAGTTTTCCGATGGTGGGGGAGGACAGGAACAGGTTCAGCGACTGGCTCTGGTCCAGGTAGGGGGTGCGGGCCGCGGCCATGTCGATGAGGGCGCGCTGGGGGATCTCCCACGCGGTGCGGTAGAGCGCGCGCACCCGCTCCGGCACCCAGTCCAGGTCCTGGACCGAGCCGTTCGCCTGGCGCAGTGCCTCGCGGGCCCGCGCGTCCCACAGCCCGTGCCGCTTGAGCTCCTCCACCAGGTACGCGTTCACCTGAAGGAACTCTCCGCTGAGGGTCTCGCGTTTGAAGAGGTTGGAGACCTGCGGCTCGATGCACTCGTACACGCCGGCGATGGAGGCGATGGTCGCGGTCGGTGCGATGGCCAGCAGCAGGGAGTTGCGCATCCCGGTGCGGGCGAGGCGTGCGCGCAGGGCGCTCCACCGCTCGGGCCAGGCGTGGCCCTCGCGCGCTTCGGGGTAGTGGTCCGGGTGGAGGGTGCCGCGTGCGGTGCGGGTCAGCTCCCAGTCGGGCAGCGGCCCGTGGCGCTCGGCCAGTTCGGCGGAGGTCTCGTAGGCGGCGAGCATGATCCGTTCGGCGATCCTGGTGGACAGCTCGCGGGCCTCCGCCGAGTCGAACGGCAGCCCGAGCCGGAAGAAGACGTCCTGGAGCCCCATCACGCCCAGACCGACGGGCCGCCAGCGGGAGTTGGATCCTGCGGCCTGCTCGGTCGGGTAGTAGTTGACGTCCACCACGCGGTCGAGGAACGTGACCGCTGTACGGACGGTGGCGTCCAGCCGCTTCCAGTCCATCCGCCGGTCCTCGCCCAGGTGGGCGGCGAGGTTGACGGAGCCCAGGTTGCACACGGCGGTCTGGTCGTCGTCGGTGACTTCCAGGATCTCCGTGCACAGGTTCGAGGAGTGCACGACGCGGCCCGGCGTACCGGTCTGGTTGGCGGTGCGGTTGGAGGTGTCCTTGAAGGTCATCCAGCCGTTGCCGGTCTGCGCGAGGGTGCGCATCATCGCGCCGTACAGCTGCCGCGCGGGCAGTCGTTTGAGGGCGCGCCCGTCGGCCTCCGCCGCGCGGTAGGCGGCGTCGAACTCCTCGCCCCACAGGTCGGTCAGCTCGGGCACGTCGGAGGGGGAGAAGAGCGACCAGTCCTCGTCCGCCTCGACGCGGCGCATGAACGCGTCGGGTACCCAGTGCGCGAGGTTGAGGTTGTGGGTGCGGCGCGCGTCCTCACCGGTGTTGTCGCGCAACTCGAGGAACTCCTCGATGTCCGCGTGCCAGGTCTCCAGGTAGACGCACGCGGCTCCCTTGCGCCGGCCGCCCTGGTTGACCGCGGCGACCGAGGCGTCGAGGGTCCGCAGAAACGGCACGATCCCGTTCGAGTGCCCGTTGGTGCCGCGGATCAGCGCGCCCCGCGAGCGGATGCGGGAGAAGGGCAGGCCGATGCCGCCCGCGTGCTTGGAGAGCCTGGCCACCTGGTGGTAGCGCTCGTAGAGCGAGTCCAGTTCGTCCTTGGGGGAGTCCAGCAGGTAGCAGGAGGACATCTGGGGGTGGCGGGTGCCGGCGTTGAAGAGTGTGGGGGAGGAGGGCAGGTAGGCGAGGGAGCACAGCAGCCGGTAGAAGGTGCCGACCTCGGCGAGCGCCGCTGCCGTCTCGTCCGCCGCCAGCCCGCAGGCCACGCGCAGGAAGAAGTGCTGCGGGGTCTCGATCGCGCGCCGGGTGGTGGGGTGGCGCAGCAGGTAGCGGGAGTGGACGGTGCGCAGCCCGAAGTAGCCGAACCGGTCGTCGGCGCCGTCCGCGAGCGCCTCGTCGACCAGCGCGTCGAGGTGTGCGGCGTGCGCGGTGACGAAGGCGTGCGTCCGGTCCGCGAGCAGTCCCTGGGCGTGGCCGAGCGCGACCGAGGCGGAGAAGGAGGTGACGCCCTCTGCCCCGGTCTCGTCCCGGATGGCGCGCGTGAGCAGCCGGGCGGCCAGCCGCGAGTACGCCGGCTCCTCGCCGATCAGGCCCGCGGCGGCTTCGATGGCCAGGTCCCGCAGGTCGGCCGCGGTCGCGGAGGGGGCCCTTCCGCGCAGCGCCGCAGCGAGCACGGGGGCCGGGTCCGCGCCGGTCAGGTCCGCGGTCAGGGCGGCGAGGGTGTCACGCAGCGCGGCGGCGGGGCGGTCGTGCGCGTCGGGTCCGGGAGCGGTTCCGTACTGGCCGTCGGTTCCGTACTGGCCGGTTGGCTCGCCGGCGGGCCGCTCCCGCCCGGCCGGCTGCTCCTGGCTGGGTGACGGGGCGGTGGGGGCGATGGTCACGCGGTGCTCTCCCTCGCTGCTCGCTGCTCGTGCTCGTGGCAGGGCAGGGCGCGGGGAGCGCGCACGCCGTCGGGCATGCCGCACTCCGTCCGCCGGCCCAGTCCACGAGACCCGGACGTTCCTCGATGCCGCCGCCTGCAGGTGATCGGACTCGCGGGCAGCTTCGTTCTGCTCCGCACACCGTTGCGGGACAGTCCCGGGTTCGCACCGGGTTCCCCTGCGTCAGTGGCGACGGCCGTGAGGGAGCATACATGTTGTGGCCGCTCGGGTGTGACCCCCCATATCTTGTGTCATGCGCACCGGGAGAGGGCGTGCTCACCGCAGGCGGGTCACAGCACCAGGGCGTAGGTCCACAGGCTCATTCCCTCGATCGGGGACCAGTCGCGCCCGGGCGTGCGGGTGAAACCGAGCCGCTCGTAGAGCCGGTGCGCCGCGGCCATGCGCGGATGGGTGGACAGCACCAGCCCGCGCAGGCCCAGCGCGCGGGCCCGCTCCCCGCACGCGGTCACCAGCGCCTCGCCCACCCCGCGCCCCCGCGCGCTCTGTGCCACGGCGAGCATCCGGAACTCGCCCTCGCCCTCGCCTGCGATCTCCGCGTAGCGCCCGCGGGTTCCGACGAAGGTGACCGAACCCAGCAGCGTGCCCGTACCGTCCTCGGCGATCAGCAGTTCCGCGTGGGCGGCGCGGCTCGCGGCGTCGCGCAGTGTCGTCAGGTACGGGTCGTCCTCGCCGAAGTCCAGCAGCCCCCCGTCGAGGTAGGCCCGTGCGATCAACTCTCCGGCCCGCGCGTACTCCTCGGGCCGGGCCGTCCTGACCGTGACGCCGGCCGGCCCTCTCGTGGCGCCGGCCTCCCCGGCCGTCGCGCTGGCCGCCTCGGCCGCGGTGGTCGCCTTGGCTGCGCTGGTCGCCTTGGCTGCGGTGGTCGCCTCGGCCGCGGTGTCGGCTGTGCTCGTCGTGAAGTCCATGGCCGCCATCATGCGCCGACACGCCGACGCTCGTCCCGGAATGTGTCCGGGACGGGCGTCGGTCGTCGGTCGTCGGTGTCGGTCGGGGTCAGTTGGCCGCGCCGGCCTCCACCCTGGGGCCCTCACCCTCCCCTTCGCCGGAGCGGTCCTCGCCGGCGCGGCCCGCGGCGCTGTCGCCCGCCTGTGCCGCGCCGTCGCCGGCGGCGGGGGCGTCGGCCGTGTAGTCCTCGGGACGGGTCTCGTCGACGCCGTCGGGGGCCCGCAGCGCCCGCAGCACGACCGTGCCGACGACGGTCACGGCCACGTTCAGCACGAACGCCGTGACACCGATGTAGCCGGTCTCCCCGATGCCGGGGATCACGTCGTTGCTGCCGCCGAAGTGCTCCTGTGTCGGGCTCGCGACGCCGTACGCGGCGAGCGTGCCGTAGACCATGCCGACGGCCCAGCCCGCCAGCAGCGCCCAGCGGTGGAACCAGCGGGTGAACAGGCCGCCGACCAGCGCGGGGAACGTCTGCAGGATCCAGATGCCGCCCAGCAGCTGGAAGTTGATGGCCACGGTCTTGTCCATGCCGAGGACGAAGACGAGGGCACCGACCTTCACCAGCAGGGAGACCAGTTTGGAGACCTTGGTCTCCTGTGCGGCGGTGGCGTTCGGCTTGAGGAAATCCTTGTAGATGTTGCGGGTGAACAGGTTGGCCGCCGCGATGGACATGATGGCGGCGGGCACCAGCGCGCCGATACCGATGGCGGCGAAGGCGACCCCGGTGAACCAGTCGGGGAACATGTCCTCGAAAAGCTGCGGAATGGCCAGCTGGCCGTTGTCCACCTTGGTGCCCGCGGCGATCGCCATGAAGCCGAGCAGCGCGAGGAAACCGAGCATCAGCGAGTACAGCGGCAGAATCGTGGTGTTGCGCCGGATCACGTTGCGGTTCTTGCCGGAAAGCGTCGCGGTGATCGAGTGCGGATACATGAACAGCGCGAGCGCGGAGCCGATCGCGAGCGTGGCGTACGCCCACTGGGCCTTCTCGCCGCTGGCCAGTTCCCCGCGCGGTTTTCCGGTCGCCGGATTCTCCTGCGCCAGCGCGTCACCGGCCTTGGCGAAGATGTCGTCGAAGCCGCCGAGTTTGATGGGGATGTAGATGATGGCGACGGCGATGACGATATAGATGAGCGCGTCTTTGACGAAGGCGATGAGCGCGGGGGCGCGCAGCCCGGAGGAGTAGGTGTAGGCGGCCAGCACCCCGAAGGCGATGAGCAGCGGCAGGTCCTTGATGAACCAGTTGGTGGATTCCGAACCGCCGACGCCCATCACGTCCAGCACCGCCTGGATGCCCACCAGCTGGAGCGCGATGTAGGGCATCGTCGCCAGAATGCCGGTCAGCGCGACGGCGAGCGAGAGCCCCTTCGAGCCGAACCTGCCGCGCACGAAGTCGGAGGTCGTCACGTACCCGTGCCGGTGCGAGACGGACCACAGGCGGGGCAGGAAGGTGAAGATCAGCGGGTAGACGAGAATGGTGTACGGCACCGCGAAGAATCCGGAGGCGCCGGCCGCGTAGATGGCGGCGGGAACGGCGACGAACGTGTAGGCGGTGTAGAGGTCACCGCCCAGCAGGAACCAGGTGATCCAGGTGCCGAAACTGCGCCCGCCCAGGCCCCATTCGTCCAGGCTGTTCTCGTTCGCGGCCTTGCGCCAGCGGGCGGCGCGGAACCCCATCACCGTCACCAGCAGGAAGAAGAAGATGAAGACGGCGAGTGCGACGCCGTTGACGTCCTTCATCGGGCCTCACCGCTTTCCGCCGCGGCCTGGGCGACGGTCTCGGAGGCGGCGGCCCGGCGCGCCCCGGCCGCTTCCCGCCGCACGATGCGGTAGGCGATCATCGTGAGCACGGCGGATATCAGCACCCACAGCATCTGGTACCAGTAGAAGAACGGAACACCGATGAGGGTCGGCTCGATACGGGCGTAGGAGTCGACCCACAGAATGCCGACGAACGGCGCGAAAAGGCACAGGCCCGCCACGACGCGTGCGGGGGTGATGGCCGGGCGTCTCTTCCCGGCGTCCTGTGGTGGTGCGGACATGCGGTGGGCTCCGTCCTCGCTCAGAGATCATGCAATGTGCACGAAACCTAGGCGAGCGCTCGGTCCACGTCACGGTCCGTCCGTATAGCGGACATGACACCGTGCGCGTGACGCACCGGCCTCAGCGGCGGCAGAACCCCTCGCGTCTCAGCGGCAGCGAACCCCTTCGCGTCTCAGCAGCAGCGGAACCCCTCGCGCGGGTCACCCTCGCGCGCGTCCGTGCGCCGCCGCTCGAACTCCCTGCGGCTGGGCAGGGGCGCCGCCGGGCCCTGGTGGTGCCGCACGTGTGCGACGTACCGCTCGTAGGCGCTCTCGTCGGTCAACTCGCGCACGTACCAGCGCACCCACGAGGCGGCCCGCACCACGGCCCTCATCACGCCTTCCCGCCGCTCTCGCCACCGCCCCGCGTGCCCTCGGCGGGCCCTGCGGCGGCCAGCGCGGCGCGCTCGGCCTTCTCCTCCTTGGTGGGGAACAGCCCGGCGGGCTCCACCAGCTGCGACTTCTCGTACGGTGCCTCGTGCATCGTCGCGCTGTGCGGGTGGCGGACCGCCTTCACGCAGGTGCGGGCCGCGTCCACGAGCACGACGATGACCAGGACCGCGAAGAGGGCCGAGAGCACGCCGTCGACGGTGGAGTTGGTGACGACGGTGTGCATGTCGTCCATGTTCTTGGCGGGCGCGATGACCTTGCCTGCCTCGATCGCGTCCTGGTAGTCGGAGCGCTGCTGGAAGAAGCCCACCTTCGGGTCGCTGGAGAAGACCTTCTGCCAGCTCGCCGTCAGCGTCACCACCGCGTCCCACACCAGCGGCACGGCCGTCACCCACGCCCACTTCAGCCGCCCCGACTTGACCAGCAGCGTCGTGCAGACCGCCAGCGCGACGGCGGCCAGCAACTGGTTGGCGATGCCGAAGAGCGGGAAGAGCTGGTTGATCCCGCCCAGCGGCTCGTGGACGCCGACCCACAGGAAGTAGCCCCACAGCCCGACGATCACCGCGCTGGAGATCAGCAGCCCGGGCCACCAGCTGATCCGGCGGAACGGCTTGTAGACGTTGCCGAGCATGTCCTGGAGCATGAACCGCCCCACGCGGGTGCCGGCGTCCAGCGCGGTGAGGATGAACAGCGCCTCGAACATGATGGCGAAGTGGTACCAGAAGGCGCGCATCCCGGAGCCGCCGACGACCTCGGAGAAGATGTTCGAGACGCCGATGGCGAGCGTGGGGGCCCCGCCCGTGCGCGAGAGCAGCGAACTCTCCTCCACCGCCTTGGCGGCGGCGGCCAGTTGCTCGGGACTGATGCTGTACCCGAACGAGCGCACCGCCTCCGAGGCGGACTGCACCGAGTCACCGATCACCCCGGCGGGCGCGTTCATCGCGAAGTAGAGGCCCGGATCGATGATGCAGGCTGCGACCATCGCCATGACCGCCACGAACGACTCCATCAGCATGGAGCCGTACCCGATCATCCGGACCTGCGTCTCCTTCTGGATCATCTTCGGCGTGGTGCCCGAGGAGATCAGCGCGTGGAAACCGGACAGGGCGCCGCAGGCGATCGTGATGAACGCGAAGGGGAACAGCGACCCGGCGAAGACGGGCCCGTCGCCCACGCCCGCGAAGTCGGTGATGCCCTCCATCTTCAGCGTCGGCAGCGTCACCACGACACCGACGGCCAGCAGCCCGATGGTGCCGATCTTCATGAACGTCGACAGGTAGTCGCGCGGAGCCAGCAGCATCCACACCGGCAGGATCGAGGCGACGAAGCTGTAGACCAGGATCCAGACGACCAGCGTCGGCTTGTCCAGCGTGAAGGTGTCCGCCCACGACGACTCGGCGACCCACCGCCCCGCCACCAGCACGAACAGCAGCAGCGCGATGCCGATCAGCGAGACCTCGGTGATCCGGCCCGGCCGCAGCACCCGCAGGTAGAAGCCCATGAACAGCGCGATCGGGATCGTCATCCCGATCGAGAAGGTGCCCCAGGGTGACTCGGCCAGCGCGTTGACGACGACCAGCGCCAGCACCGCGAGCAGGATGATCATGATGGCGAGGACGGCGAGCAGCGCGGCGGCGCCGCCCACGGGGCCGATCTCCTCCCGCGCCATCTGCCCCAGCGACTTGCCGTCCCGCCGCATCGAGAAGAACAGCGTCACCATGTCCTGCACGGCGCCCGCCAGGATGACGCCCGCGACGATCCAGATGGTGCCCGGCAGGTACCCCATCTGCGCCGCCAGCACGGGACCGACCAGCGGCCCGGCCCCGGCGATCGCCGCGAAGTGGTGACCCAGCAGCACCCGCCGGTCCGTGGGGTGGAAGTCGATGCCGTTGTTCAGGCGCTCGGCGGGCGTGGCCCTGCTCTTGTCGACGCGCAGTACGCGGGTGGCGATGAAGCGCGCGTAGAACCGGTAGCCGATGGCGTACGAACCGAGCGCGGCGGCCACCATCCAGGCGGCGGAGACCTCCTCGCCGCGTGCCAGCGCGAGCATGGCCCAGCCCGCCGCGCCGACCAGCGCGACCACGGTCCAGATGGCGACGGACCGCGGATTGATCCGCCTCGTTTGCTGAGCAGTGCTGCGCACGCGCGTTCCTCCTCGACCCCACCCGCCGACCACCCGAGGCGGCGGGCACACCACGACGGCAGGGCGACGGTAGAACAGCGACGTGATCCGCGCCATACCCCCGCACGGGGGTTACCCGATCTCAACTCACCGCGTGCGGCGCGCGGATGGGAGCGGCGCGGGCCCCCGTGGGGCCGGAAGGCACGCGTGCTGCTCAGTCGGTGGGCCGCTGGAGGTTGGCGACGAACTTGTAGCGGTCGCCGCGGTAGACCGAGCGCACCCACTCCACGGGTTCGCCGTCGGTGTCGCGTGAGTGGCGCGAGAGCATCAGCATCGGCAGTCCGACGTCGGTGCCCAGCAGCCCGGCCTCGCGCGGGGTGGCCAGCGAGGTCTCGATCGTCTCCTCGGCCTGCGCGAGGTGGACGCCGTAGACCTCGGCCAGCGCGGTGTAGAGGGAGGAGTACTTCACCAGGCTGCGGCGCAGCGCGGGGAAGCGCTTCTGCGACAGGTGCGTGGTCTCGATGGCCATCGGCTCGCCGCTGGCCAGCCGCAGCCGCTCGATGCGCAGCACGCGTCCGTTCGCCGTGATGTCCAGCAGGGCGGCGAGCCGGTCGTCGGCCGTGACATAGCCGATGTCCAGCAGCTGGGAGGTGGGTTCGAGGCCCTGGGCGCGCATGTCCTCGGTGTAGGAGGTCAGTTGGAGGGCCTGGGAGACCTTGGGCTTGGCGACGAAGGTGCCCTTGCCCTGGATGCGCTCCAGCCGCCCCTCGACGACCAGCTCCTGGAGGGCCTGGCGCACGGTGGTGCGTGAGGTGTCGAACTCGCTGGCCAGGGTGCGCTCGGGCGGCACGGGGGTGCCGGGCGGCAGCGTCTCGGTCATCTCCAGCAAGTGCCGCTTGAGCCGGTAGTACTTGGGCACGCGCGCGGTGCGGGCCGCCGATCCGTTGCCGCCTGCGGTCTCGGTCTCCGCGGCGGCCGGCGCGATGGCGCCGCCCCCGTCCGTGCTCATGGCCCGCCTTCCCGACTCGCCTCGTGCTGCCGTCACCGGCTTCCTCCGTGTGCTTAGCGGTTCACATCGTGGCATGGCGCGGCGTTGGGCGGGCGCCCCAGCTCAGATGTCGTTCCGATAACGGAACCGACTGGGAGCTTTATACACCGTTGACACCCCTAAAGGTCTAGGCCAAGCTCTGCGCATTGGTCTAAACCAACTGTCCGGATGGGCCCGGATGCGCTGTCCGGAGGGACGGACCGTCCGAATGCGCCGTGCGGAGCGTTCCAGTGTGCAGGGGAGAATGCTGTGAAACGTCATCAAAGGGGCCTGGTGGCCGCGGCCGGTGTCGCCGTACTGATGGTGAACGTCGCGGCCTGTGGGTCCGACGGCGACGAGAAGTCCGGGCCGGAGAGCTTCAAGGGCAAGACGCTCACCCTTTGGGCGATGGACGGGTCCACTCCCGAGAAGTGGACCAAGGACGTCAAGGCCGCCTTCGAGAAGAAGACCGGAGCCAAGCTCAAGCTCGAGGTCCAGCAGTGGAACGGGATCCAGCAGAAGATCACCACCGCGCTGTCCGAGAACGACCCGCCGGACGTCATCGAGATCGGCAACACCCAGACCCCCGCCTACGCCCGCACCGGCGGCCTCGCCGACCTCAGCGACCTGAAGAAGGGGCTCGGCAAGGACTGGACCTCCTCCCTCAACAAGTCGGCGGTCTATGACGGAAAGCAGTACGCCGCCCCCTGGTTCGCCGTCAACCGCACGGTCATCTACAACAAGAAGATCTGGGCCGACGCCGGCGTCAAGGGCACACCCAAGACCCGCGACGAGTTCTTCGACGCGCTGGAGAAGATCGAGAAGAAGACCGACGCCGAGCCGCTCTACATGCCAGGCCAGAACTGGTACTTCTTCGACGGCCTGCTGATCGGCAACAACGCCGACCTGGTCAAGAAGAAGGGCGACAAGTGGGTCTCCAACCTCTCCGACCCCAAGGTCGGCGAGGCCATGGAGCTCTACAAGAAGTACGCCTCCTACTCCAAGGCGCCCAAGGACAAGGACGAGGCCACCCCGCAGCAGGCCGAGATCTTCGCCAAGGGCAAGACCGGCGCGTTCATCGGGCTGAGCTGGGAAGCGGCCACCGCGATCAAGGCCAACCCGAAGATCGAGAAGGACATCGGCTACTTCACCATTCCGGGTGAGACCGCGAAGAAGCCCGAGGGCGTCTTCCTCGGCGGCTCCAACCTGGCCATCGCCGCCGGCAGCGAGAAGCAGGAGCTCGCCAAGGAGTTCCTCAAGATCGCCCTGTCGGACAAGTTCGAGGGCGCGCTCGCCAAGGAGAGCGGCGTCATCCCGAACAAGAAGTCCCTGCAGAGCAACCTGGAGGGCAATCCGGCGGCCGAGGCCGCGGCGCCCGCGGTCGAGGGCGGCGGCCTGACGCCGCTGATCCCCGAGTGGGGCGCGGTCGAGAACGCGCCCAACCCGATCAAGACGTACATGACCTCCGTGCTGAAGGGGAAGTCCCACGCGGCTGCGGCCAAGGGCGTCGAGGAAGAGATGAACAAGCGGCTCTCCCAGGAGCAGTAACCGAAAGCAGCAACCCGTCCGTGGCGGGGTGGGGGCGGCCCGCCGCCCCCACCCCGGTTGGAGTCCGTAATGTCTGTGCAAACCGGTGAGGCACCGCCTCGCGACAAGGTGCCCGTCCAGCCGGTGGGGGCGCCGGGAGCGCCGCCCCGCGAGGGGCGGACCATGCGGAAGGGCTCCCTTCCCTACCTGCTTCTGCTGCCCGCGCTCGGACTGACCGCCGTCTTCCTCGGCTGGCCGCTGGTCAACAACGGGATGCTGTCGTTCCAGAGCCTCAACCGAACGCAGCTGATCCAGCACGTGACCGAGTGGAGGGGGATCGGCAACTACACCGACACCCTCACCAGCGACGAGTTCTGGCGGGTCACGCTGCGCTCGATGATCTTCACGTCGGTCAACGTCGTGCTGATCATCGTGGTGGGCACGCTGATCGGCCTGCTGCTCGCGCGGCTCGGGCCCAAGATGCGGCTCCTGCTGTCGATCGGTCTCGTACTGGCCTGGGCGATGCCCATCATCGCGGCGACCACCGTCTACCAGTGGCTGTTCGCCCAGCGGTTCGGCGTCGTCAACTGGGTGCTGGCCAAGATCGGTTTCGACTCGATGGCGGACTACAACTGGACGGGCACCCAGCTGTCCACGTTCTTCGTCATCTCGCTGCTGATCGTGTGGACCTCGGTGCCGTTCGTCGCGATCAACCTCTACGCGGCGACGACCACGATCTCCAAGGAGCTGTACGAGGCCGCCGCGCTGGACGGCGCCGGCGCGTGGAAGAGCTTCAAGAACGTGACGTTCCCCTTCCTCAAGCCGTTCCTGATGGTCGCGACGTTCCTCGAAGTCATCTGGATCTTCAAGGCGTTTCCGCACGTCTTCGCGATCAACGAGGGCGGCCCCGACCGGCTCACCGAGACGCTGCCCGTCTACGCGTTCGTCGAGGGCGTGGGCAACCAGCACTACGGAGCGGGCGCGGCGATCTCCGTGCTGACGATTCTCATCCTGCTGGCCCTGATGGCGTACTACCTGCGCATCGTGATCCGCCAGGAGGACGCCGACGACGAGACCGAAGGGGTCAAGGCCTGATGCAACGGTCGCTGCTGAGCCGGATATGGCCGAACGCCGTCGCGCTGGTGCTGTTCGTGGGGTTGATCTTCCCCGTGTACTGGATGTTCAACACGGCGTTCAAGCCGAACGGGCAGATCATCAGCGACGACCCCGTCTGGTTCCCCACCTCGCCCACCCTCGAACACTTCTCCACGGCAGTGCACGCGGAGCACTTCTGGACGCTGGTGCGCAACTCCGTCACCGTCACCGTGCTGGCCGTCGGCATCTCGCTGCTGGTGGCGCTGTTCGCCTCGTTCGCGCTGGCCCGGATGCGGTTCAAGGGGCGCAAGGGGATCATCCTCACGTTCATGGTCGCCCAGATGGCCCCCTGGGAGGTCATGGTCATCGCGGTCTACATGCTCGTGCGGGACGCGGAGATGCTGGACAGCCTCGTGCCGCTCGCCCTCTTCTACACCGTCATGGTGCTCCCGCTGACCATCATCACGCTGCGCGGCTACGTCGCGGCCGTGCCCAAGGACCTGGAGGAGTCGGCCATGGTCGACGGGTGCACCCGCCTCCAGGCGTTCCGCCGCGTCATCTTCCCGCTGCTGGCCCCCGGGCTCATGGCCACCTCGCTCTTCGGGTTCATCACGGCGTGGAACGAGTTCCCCATGGTGCTCATCCTCAACAAGGACGCCGAAGCGCAGACCCTGCCGCTGTGGCTGTCGCAGTTCCAGACCGCCTTCGGCGACGACTGGGGTGCCACGATGGCGGCGGCCTCGCTCTTCGCCGTCCCGATCCTGCTCCTCTTCCTCTACCTCCAGCGCAAGGCAGTGGCCGGCCTCACCTCCGGCGCGGTGAAGGGGTAGTGGAGTGACGGGCCATCCAGTGAAGTGAAGGGACACCGCGCCGCATGACCACCTCTCTCCGAGCGTCCGACACCCTCACCCGCGACGCCCTCGCCGTCCTCCAGCCGGGCTTCGCCGGCACCTCGGCGCCGTCCTGGCTGCTGCGGCAGCTCGACGAAGGGCTCACGTCGGTCGGCCTCTTCGGCCGCAACATCGACTCACCGGAGCAACTCGCCGTCCTCACCGAACAACTGCGCGAGGTGCGCCCCGAGCTGCTGGTGGCCATCGACGAGGAGGGCGGCGACGTCACCCGGCTGGAGGCCCGCACGGGCTCCTCCTACCCCGGCAACCTCGCCCTCGGCCACATCGACGACCCCGACCTGACCAGGGCCGTCGCCCACGAGCTCGGCAGCCGGCTCGCCGCCGCGGGCGTCAACCTCAACTGGGCGCCCTCGGCCGACGTCAACTCCAACCCCGACAACCCGGTCATCGGGGTCCGCTCCTTCGGCGGCGACCCCGAGCTGGTGGCCCGGCACACCGTCGCCTACGTCGAGGGCCTCCAGGCCGCGGGCGTCGCCGCCTGCGTCAAGCACTTCCCCGGGCACGGCGACACCGCCGTCGACTCCCACCACGCCGTACCCCGCATCGACGCCGACCTCGCCACCCTCCGGGGCCGCGAGCTCGTGCCCTTCGCCGCCGCCGTCGACGCGGGCAGCAAGTGCGTGATGAGCGCCCACATCCTGCTGCCCGCCCTGGACGCGTCCCGTCCGGGAACGCTGAGCTCCGCCGCGCTGACGGGGCTGCTGCGGGCGCCCCGCGCCGAAGGCGGCCTGGGGCACGAGGGGCTCATCGTCACCGACGGCATGGAGATGCAGGCCATCTCCGCCACCTACGGACTGGAGCGCGGCAGCGTGCTGGCGCTCGCGGCCGGCGCGGACGCCATCTGCGTCGGTGGCGGACTGTCCGGCGAGGACACCGTGCTGCGGCTGCGTGACGCGCTGGTCGGCGCCGTACGGGACGGTGAGCTGACCGAGGAGCGGCTCGCCGACGCGGCGGCACGGGTACGGGGCCTGGCCGCCTGGGCGAAGGGCGCGCGCAGCCGGTCGGACGCGGGGGGTCCGACCGGCCCCGGCCTCGCCGGTGCACAGGGCGGTATCGGGCTGGAGGCCGCACGGCGCGCCCTCGTGGTCACCGGCCTGGAGGGGTACCGGCGGCCGTCCGGACCCGGTTACGTGGCCGCGTTGACGCCGCTGGCCAACATCGCCGTCGGCGACGAGACCCCCTGGGGGCCCGCGGCCGAACTGGAGCGGATGATCCCCGGCACCCGCACCGGCACGTACGGCAGCACCGACGGCGACGTCGCCGCCACGGTGCTCGCCGACGCCGGGGACCGGCCCGTCGTCGCGGTCGTCCGCGACCTGCACCGGCACCCGTGGATGGCCCAGGCGGTCGAAGCGCTGGTGGCGGCCCGGCCCTCCACGGTGGTGGTCGAAATGGGGCTCCCCCAGGCCCCTCCCCAGGGCGCGCTCCACGTGGCGACGCGCGGGGCGGCGCGGGTATGCGGGAGGGCTGCCGCCGAGGTCATCGCCCGAGGGTGACCGGCCCGGACGCCGGCCTCGGCACGGCCCCGGGCTGGGCGCGCCCCCTGGCCTCCGCACCGGCCTCGGCCTCGGCGCGACACCTGCTTCTGGCCCCGGCACCGGCCCCGGCCCGGACCCGGCCCCGGGTCGGGGCCCGCCGTGGGGTGCGCGGCCCGAGGGGGCGCGTGCACCCGGGCGCGGGCCCGCACGGCGGGCTCTCCCAGGCGCCGTCCGCGCAGCGGGCGGCGAGGGCGTGGCAGGGGGAAAACCCGCGTGTCCTCCCACAACGTAGGATCGAAGCAACCCGCACCCTTGTACGGAACCCCACCGGGAGGCGACCCCCATGTCCTCGAACGTCCCGTCTGAGCCGGGCACCATCATGTCCGGCGAGATGGCCGAGCAGCCCTCCGTGCTGCGCCGCATCCTGGACGAGGGCGGGCCGGCCATCCGTGAGGTCGCCGAGCGCATCGCCGCGAAGAACCCGCGTTTCGTGCTGCTGACAGCGCGCGGCACCTCGGACAACGCGGCGTTGTACGCGAAGTACCTGCTGGAAATCCAGCTGGGCAAGGCGTGCGGGCTGACGTCGATGTCCACGACGACGGCG
This sequence comes from Streptomyces sp. PU-14G, assembly GCF_041028275.1. NCBI lineage: Bacteria > Bacillati > Actinomycetota > Actinomycetes > Kitasatosporales > Streptomycetaceae > Streptomyces > Streptomyces sp. PU-14G. The sequence goes on along the minus strand of NZ_JASKYT010000023.1, from coordinate 5,886 downwards.
TACGGCGCGCGGCAGGACCTCACCGACTGCCTGGTGATCACCATCAGCCAGTCGGGCGGCAGCCCCGACCTGGTCGCCTCCACGAAGGCGGCCCGCGAGGCGGGTGCGATCACGCTCGCCGTCACCAACAACGCGGACTCGCCGCTCGCGCAGGTGAGCGAGTTCCACATCGACGTGCTCGCGGGCCCGGAGAAGGCGCTGCCCGCCACCAAGACCTACACCGCGGAGCTGCTGGCGCTGTACCTGTTCGTGGACGGCCTGCGCGCGGGGCAGGGCGCCGAGGCGGCCAAGGCGCTGCCCGAGGTGGCCGACGCGATCCTGGCGCGCAAGGACGAGGTCAAGGCGCTCGCCTCCCGGTACAGGTTCGCGGAGCGGATGGTGCTCACCTCGCGGGGGTACGGCTACCCGACGGCGAAGGAAGCCGCGCTCAAGCTGATGGAGACCAGCTACATCCCCGCGCTGTCCTACTCGGGCGCGGACCTGCTGCACGGCCCGCTGGCCATGGTGGACAACATCTCGCCGGTCATCGCGGTCGTCGCGGACGGCAAGGGCGGCGAGGCACTCCAGCCGGTGCTGGAGCGGCTGCGGGACCGGGGTGCCGACCTGGTGGTCATCGGCCGTCAGGAGGAGGTGGACCGGGCGTCGGCCGGGTTCGCGCTGCCGACCGACGGGCTGCCCGAGGAGCTCCAGCCGATCGTGCAGATCCTGCCGCTGCAGATGCTGGCGTACGAGGTCACCATGGCGCGCGGCCAGGACCCGGACGCGCCGCGTTCCCTCGCCAAGGTCACCGAGACCCGCTGAGGAGGGGGAACCTCGTGAAGCCTGGCGAGCCTGGTGAGCGCAGTGAGGCTGGTGAGGCCGTTGAGCGCGGTGGGGTCGGTGAGGCCGGTGAGCGCGGTGGTGTGCGCCGTAAGCCCCGTATGCGGCAGGCCACGACCGTCGACGGGCTCATAGAACAGCTGATCGATGTCGGGGCCGGCGTGGTGGAGCGGGGCTTCGCGCTGGCCAGCGGCGGCAACCTCTCGGCCCGGCTGCCGGGCTCCGAGGAGTTCGTCGTCACCGGAAAGGGCACCTGGCTGGACCGGCTGGAGCCCGCCGATTTCACGGTGATGAACCTGGCGGGCGAAATCGTCGGCGGCAATCCGTCGCCCTCCAGCGAATGGAAGCTGCACCAGCGCACCTACGAGGTGCGCCAGGACGCGGGCGCGGTCGTCCACATGCACCCGCAGCACGCGGTCCTGGTGGACGCGCTCGGCCACGAGATCCGGCTGCTGACGCTCGACCACGCGGTCTACGTACGGTCGATCGGCCGCGTCCCCTTCCATCCGAACGGGTCCGACGAGCTGGCCGACGGCGCAGCCGAGCAGGCCAAGGAGCACAACTGCGTGCTGCTGGCCCACCACGGCTGCTCGGCGCTGGGCGAGGACGTCGGGATGGCGTTCCGCCGGGCGATGAACATCGAGGAAGCGGCGACGGCCACCTACCGCGCCCTGCTGCTGGGGGACCGCACCACGCGCTTCCCGACGAGTGCGGACGAGGCCATCCAGCACGCCTGATCCGCGCAAAGGGCTAGGGCACGCCAGAAGGGCCCGGCAAAAGGGCACGGCAGAAGGGCCCGGCAAAGGGCGCGGAAACGCAGAAGGGTGCGGAAACACTTCGGGCCGCGGCACCGGAGCGGGACCCTCAACCCGCCCGGCACCGCAGCCCGGAGCCACAAGACCCGGCCGCTGTCAGGGCAGAGAGCGCCGCGGGTCTCGATCTGCTCTCCTGTGCGGGGAGAGCAGAAGTTCTTCACCCAGGATTGTGGACTAGACCACGGCCCTCTGTCTATGGATCGGACGGGTCCGGGCAGCGGAATCGCACCGCCGCCCGGACGGCCGCGGACCTGTCGTACCCTCGGCCCCGTGCCCTCCATGAACGACCTCGTACGCCAGCACACCGCGCTCTCGGACGCCGAGCTCGAGTGGCTGCACCTGCTGATCTCCGAGTGGCAGCTGCTCGCCGACCTCTCCTTCGCCGACCTGGTGCTGTGGGTACCCACCCTGGACGGCACCCGCTACGTCTCGGTGGCCCAGATGCGTCCGAACACCGGGCCGACCTCGCACCAGGACGACATGGTCGGCCACCTGGTGCCCCGCGGGCGGCGCCCCCTGCTGGACGCGGCGCTGGACGAGGGCAGGATCGTGCGCGAGGGAGACCCGGAGTGGCGCGAGGAGGTGCCCGTCCGCGTCGAGTCGATCCCCGTACGCCGCGAGGGCCGGGTGCTCGGCGTCATCGCCCGCAACACCAACCTGCTGACCGTGCGCACCCCCAGCAGGCTGGAGCTGACCTATCTGCAGAGCGCCAGCGACCTCGCCCAGATGATCGCGGCGGGCAGCTTCCCCTTCCCCGGGCACGAGGTCGACATGGACCACGTGCCGCGCGTCGGTGACGGCCTCATCCGGCTGGACGCGGAAGGATACGTGCAGTACGCCAGCCCGAACGCGCTTTCCGCCTACCACCGGCTCGGTCTGGCCGCCGACCTGGTCGGCCTGCACCTGGGGGAGGCCACCGCCGAACTGGCGCCCTCCCGCGGCCCGGTGGACGAGGCGATGGTCAAGCTCGCCAGCGGCTGGGCCCCGCGCGGCGCCGAGGTCGAGGCCAACGACTGCATCGTCCAGCTGCGCGCCATCCCCCTCAAGCCCAAGGGCACCCGCATCGGCTCGCTCATCCTGCTGCGCGACATCACGGAAGTGCGCCGCCGCGAGCGTGAGTTGATCACCAAGGACGCCACCATCCGGGAGATCCACCACCGGGTGAAGAACAACCTCCAGACGGTGGCCGCGCTGCTGCGCCTCCAGGCCCGCAGAATGGATTCTCCGCAGGGCAGGGACGCGCTGAGCGAGGCGGTGCGCAGGGTCGGTTCCATCGCCATCGTGCACGAGACGCTCTCCCAGAACCTGGACGAGCGTGTGGACTTCGACGAGATCGCCGACCGGGTCCTCTCCATGGTCGCGGAGATCTCTCCGGGCCGCGTCACCGGCCGCCGCACGGGCCGCTTCGGCATCCTGGGCGCCGAGGTCGCCACACCGCTGTCCATGGTGCTGACCGAGGTGCTGCAGAACGCCATCGAGCACGGCTTCGGCTCCGGCGAGCAGGGCACCGTGGAGGTGCGTGCGGTACGGGGCGCGGCCTCGGGCCGCGAAGAGGCGCGGCTGCTGGTCACCGTGCGGGACGACGGCCGCGGCCTGCCCGACGGATTCGACGCCCGGAGCGCCGGCAACCTGGGTCTGCAGATCGTACGGACGCTCGTTGAGGGCGAGTTGGGCGGCACCTTCGACATGCAGCCGGCACCCGGCGGCGGCACCCGGGTGCTGTTCGACCTGCCGGTGGCAGCGGAGAAGCGCTAGGGCCTGTCTGACAAAGGATCTTGGGCGGGTTCGCGCAGCCAGAGGATGAGTGCGGCGAGGTGGACTCCGGCCTTGTAGCGGGCGGCGAGTTTGTCGAAGCGGGTGGCGATCGCGCGGAACTGCTTGAGACGGCCGAAGCAGCGTTCGACCACGTTGCGGGCCTTGTAGACCTCGCGATCGAAGGTCGGCGGTCTGCCGCCGGCCTTCCCACGCCGCAGGCGGTTGGCCTTTTGATCCGCCCGCTCCGGGATCACCGCCCGGACACCCCGCCTGCGCAGGGCCCGACGGATCGCCCGGGACGAGTACGCCTTGTCCGCGATGACCGCATCAGGTCTGCGGCGGGGCCGCCCGGCACCGGCCCGGGGCACTCTCACCTCGTCCATGACCGCGTCGAAAACGGTGGAGTCGTTGACGTTGCCGGAAGTGACGACCACGGCCAGGGGCAGGCCCCGGCCGTCGCAGGCGAGGTGGACCTTCGTCGTCAGCCCGCCGCGGGACCGGCCCAGCGCCTGGCCAGCCGACGCGCGTGCCGGATCTTCCAGTTCGTCCCCCGCCGCCGCCCCCTTTTGCGGGCGCCGGCGGCGTGCTGGTGAGCCCGGCTGATCGTGGAGTCGACCGACACAGCCCATTCCACGGCCCCGACGGAATCGTCACGGACCCGGACCTGTTCGAGCAGGCGGGCCCAGGTGCCGTCCGCTTCCCAGCGGGCGAACCGTTCATAGACCGTCTGCCACGGCCCGTAGCGTTCAGGCAGGTCACGCCACGGGGCACCGGTCCGCAACCGCCACAGCACCCCGTTGATCACCTGCCGGTGATCCCGCCACGGCCGCCCACGACCATCCACACCAGGCAACAGCGGGGCTACCCGCTCCCACGCCGCATCCGTCAGCTCACCACGACCCACCACAAGATCAATTATCAGACAGGCCCTAGGCCGTTTCTGATGGCTCTTGGACGGTGTCGCGGAGCCAGATGTTGATCGCTGTGACGGCGAGTGTGCCGTTGAAGATGTAGTCGCGCTTGTCGTAGCGGCTGGCCACCGCGCGGTACTGCTTCCACTTGTTGACGCACCGCTCGACGGCACTGCGGCGGCGGKACGGGGTCGGGKCGVDCGCCCMCCGGCCTTCGACAAGACCCAGTACCGCCGCCGCAGTGCCGTCGAGCGGTGCGTCAACAAGTGGAAGCAGTACCGCGCGGTGGCCAGCCGCTACGACAAGCGCGACTACATCTTCAACGGCACACTCGCCGTCACAGCGATCAACATCTGGCTCCGCGACACCGTCCAAGAGCCATCAGAAACGGCCTAGTGCTCGCGGTCCGCCCCTCCTCGAACGCGTACGGCGATCCGCACACTGAGCGGTCCGGTGCCCGTACGCTGTGCGCATGAGTGGGGGAGGGCGCGGCCGGCGGGGCGATGTCGTCGACGGCCGCTTCGAGTTGCTGGAACGGCTGGGCGCCGGGGGCATGGGCACCGTGTGGCGGGCGCGGGACGCCGCGCTGGACCGCGAGGTGGCGCTGAAGGAGGTGCGCCCGCCCGTCGACCCGGACCCCGACGCCGCGCGTGAGGCCCGGGAGGGATCTGGCGGGGCCGTGCGGGAGCGGGTCCTCAGAGAAGCGCGCGCGCTGGCGCGGCTCAGCCACCCGCACGTGGTGACGATCCACCACATCGTGGACGAGGGGCCCTGTCCGTGGCTGGTGATGGAGCTGGTACGCGGCCCCTCGCTCGAACAGCGGCTGGCGCGCGGCCCCTTGGAGCCGCGGGAGGCGGCGCGGCTGGGCCGCGAGGTGCTCGCCGCGCTGCGCACCGCGCACGCGGCGGGCATCCACCACCGGGACGTCAAGCCCGGCAACGTCCTGCTGCGCGAGGACGGCTCCGCCGTCCTCACCGACTTCGGCATCGCGGCGCTCCAGGGCTCCGCCACGGTGACGGCGACCGGCGAGTTCCTGGGCTCCCCCGAGTTCATCGCCCCCGAACGGGTGCGCGGCGTCGAGGACGACCCGGCCGGCGACCTGTGGTCGCTCGGTATGACGCTCTACGTCAGCACCGAGGGGCACAGCCCGCTGCGCCGCGGCACCACGCTGGCCACCATCGCCGCCGTCCTCGACGACCCGGTGCCGCCGCCGGTGCGCAGCGGGGCGCTCGGCCCCGTGCTGGAGGCCGTGCTCGTGCGGGACCCGGCCGACCGGCCGTCCGCCGACGTCCTGGAGCGGATGCTGGCCGGCGTCGCCGAGGGGCGCGCGGCGACGCCGTACCTGCCGACCGAGACGTCGATGCCGGTGCGGGGCCCCTCCGCGGAGCCTCCAGGAACCGTCCCTCCCGGGGCGGACCCCTCCGCTGCGGCCTCTTCCCCCACGCCCCGTCCCGGCGCGGTCCCGTCCGCGGCTGGTCCGGGTGGGCCTGCCGGCGCGGGCCCGTCCGCGGCTGGTCCGGGCGGGGCTCGGGGCGCGGGGCGCCGCCGTGGCCGCGCCCCGCTCGTCGCGGTGGGCGCCGTCGTGG
>NZ_JASKYT010000229.1:0-12134 GCF_041028275.1 Streptomyces sp. PU-14G | reverse complement strand
GTTCCTTCCTGCGGACGCTGCGGGGGTGAGGGGAGTCGGACGCGGGAGCAATTCGACGAAGGGAGCGGAAGCAACTCGTCGAAGGGGTGCGGGTGCGGGAGCGGGGGCGGGTCCGGGGCGCACGCGTCGCGGACGTCAGCCCGGTTCCGCCACCGGGGCCGCGGGCGCTCGGCCCGGTTCCGCCGCCGGGGCCCCGGGCGCTCGGCCCGGTTCCGCCGCCGGGGCCCCGGGCGCCCGGCCCGGTTCCGCCGCCGGGGCCCCGGAGGCACGGCCCGGTTCCGCCGGGGCCTCGTGCGCCAACTCGCGGAGCGCGGCGTGGCCCGCGCCGAGCAGCCCGGCGTCGGGGCCCGTGGCCGAGGCGGTGATCACCAGGTCGCTGGTGGTCATCGGCAGGCAGCGTTCGTAGAGCATGCCGCGGACGGCTGCGACCAGCGGCTCGGCCTCGGCCAGCGCGCCGCCGAGGACGACGGCCTGCGGGTTGAAGAAGTTGACGACGACGGAGAGCACCGTGCCGATGTGCCGCCCCGCCTGCCGGACCAGGGTGGTGGCCTGCGGCTCGCCGTCCCGCACCAGACGCAGCACGTCGGCGGCGCCGTCCACCCGCAGCCCGCGCTCACGCAGTGCGGCGACCAGGGCCGCGCCGCTGGCGACCGTCTCCAGGCAGCCGATGTTGCCGCAGGAGCAGGGGCGTTCGGCCGCCGCCTCGACGCGGACATGGCTGATGTCGCCGGCCGCGCCGCCCGCGCCCCGGTAGAGCGTGCCGTGGCTGATGACGCCTGAGCCGATGCCGCGTCCCGCCTTGACCAGCACCAGGTGGCGCAGGTGTGGCAGGACGGTGCGGTGTTCGCCCAGCGCCATGACGTTGGCGTCGTTGTCGACGAGGACCGGCAGGCCGAGTGCTTCCGTGAGCCGGTCGCGCAGGTCGAACAGGTGCCATCCGGGCATCCGGGAGGGGGCCACCACGCGGCCGGCCGCCGTGTCGACGGGGCCGGGAAAGCCGATGCCGAGACCGCGGACGGTGCGGCCCGCGGCGCGCTGCCGTTCGGCGAGCGCACGCAGCCGCTCGACGAGCACCCCGAGTGTCGCCGCGGGGCCCGCGGCCAGGTCGAGCGCGTGCTCCTCGACATCGACGGCGCTGCCGGTCAGCCCGACGGCGCCGAGCCGCACGTGGTGGCTGCCCAGGTCGGCGGCGAGCGCGACGGCACCGTCGTCGGGTATCCGCAGCAGCCTGGGGCGCCGGCCGCCGCGCGAGGTGCCCTCGCCGACCTCCGTCAGCAGCCCCAGGTCGACCAGTTCCTGCACCCGCGCGGAGACGGTGGAGGCCGCCAGGCCCAGTTCGCGGACGAGGTCGGCGCGTGAGGAGACGACGCCGCTCGCCACCAAGTCGAGAACGCGGGCCGCCGTGCCGGGCAGCCCCGCCGGTGCGGCCGGGGCGCTCGGCTGCTGCGGTGCGGAGGGCATAGACACCTGTCCTGGTCGGTCGTGCACGGAGCTTGGTTCGGTCGCCGAAGGAAGTGGCTGTTCCAACTCCCGTCAGTAGACACGATTTCCACAGAATCGGCCAACAGGTCTTGACCTTTTTTCGGGAGCCTCCGTACTTTGCTCGCTATCTTTGGCCGTTACACCGGAGGCAGCATGCGCCAGTCCAGGACTCGAACACGTGCCAGGACGCGAATACACCGCCGCCACGGCCGGCTGCTCGCCTCGGTCACCCTGCTCGTCGCCACCGCGCTGCTCGCGGGCTGCGGGCCGAAGGTGGAGGCGGTCACCGATGTCCGCCCAGGCCAGGGCACCCCCGTCGAGGGCGGCACGGCCGTCATGGCGCTGCCGCCGGCGGCCACCCCCAACTGGATCTTCCCGATCGGCGCCCCCGGCTACCTGGCCACCTACAACAGCGCCATCCAGCACCTGCTCTACCCGCCGCTGTACACGGCCGAGCCGGACAAGAGCGGCAAGCTGACGATGGACAGCCCGCGCAACGTCGCGCACAAGCCCCGCTTCAGCGACGGCAACAAGACCGTCACCGTCACCCTCAAGAAGCGCTACCGGTGGAGCGACGGGGAGCCGGTGACCGCCGACGACGTGCGCTTCTGGTTCGAGCTGATCCGCGCCAACAAGGACGACTGGGGCGGCTACTCGCCCGGCCTGCTGCCCGACAACGTCGAGACGTTCCAGGTGCTGGACGACCACACCTTCCGGCTGCGGCTGAAGCGCTCGTACAACCCCGACTGGTTCACCGCCGACCAACTGGACTACTTCAAGCCGCTGCCCCGGCACGCCTGGAGCGCGAAGGGCGAAGACCCGAAGAAAGTCTTCAAGCGGCTGCTGACGCACGCCAAGCAGCTCTCGAAGTTCGACAGCGACCCGCTGTGGAAGACCACGATGGGGCCGTGGCGGATCGAGAAGTGGACCGCCTCAGGACACGTCTCCCTCGTCCCCAACAAGCGCTACGGCGGCCCGGACAAGCCGCACCTGGACCGGGTGGTCCTCAAACCGTTCACCACCGCGAGCAGCGAGTTCAACGTGCTGCGCGCCGGCGGCCTGGACTACGGCTACATCCCGCCCTCCGTCACGGCGCAGTCCGCGCACTTCAAGAAGACCGGCTACCGCATCGACCCGTGGGAGAGCTGGGGCATCACCTACCTCGTCCCCAACCTCAACCACCCCAGGACGGGGCCGCTGATGCGCCAGCGCTACCTGCGCCGGGCCCTGCAGTCACTGATCGACCAGAAGGCGATCTCGAAGCACGTCTGGCACGGCAGCGCCGAACCCACGCTCGGCCCGGTGCCCTCGGCCCTGATGGAGGAGAACGCGCTGCCGTACGACCCCGAGAAGGCCCGCTCGCTGCTCGCCGCGCACGGCTGGAAGCGCGGGGAGGACGAGGACGACACGCTGCGCTGCGCCGCTCCGGGGGAGGGCGAGGGGCACTGCGGCAAGGGCATCGGCAAGGGCCAGGAACTGGCCCTCGAACTCCTCTCCCAGTCAGGATCGACGGAGACCTCCAACACCATGCAGGCGATCAAGTCGTCCTTCTCCCGCGCGGGCGTCCGGCTCGACATCCGGGAGCAGCCGCTGAACACGGTGCTGGGCACCACCGTGCCCTGCAAGCCGAAGGAGCCGGTCTGCTCCCAGTGGCAGCTGGGCTTCTTCGGCACCCAGGGGAGCTGGATCTTCCCCGCGGAACCGAGCGGCGAACAGCTCTTCGCCACCGGCGCCCCCTCCAACATGGGCAACTGGTCAGATCCGGAGACCGACGAGCTCATCAAGCGCACCGAGTACTCCGACGACCCCTCCGCCATGCGCGACTACGCCCGCCACCTGGCCCGCGAGGCGCCCGTGCTGTGGACGCCCAACCCGGCGTACCAGGTCTCGGTCATCCGCAGCGACCTGCGCGGCATCGACCAGAACCCCTCACTGACGCTGGCCCCGCAGGACTGGTACTTCGTGAAGAAGTCGGCGCGGGGCGGTAAGCCGGCGCACGGCGGCAAGGAGGCCGGCCGGTGATCCGCTTCCTGCTCAAGCGCACGGGCCAGGCCCTCGTCGTCCTCTTCCTCGTCTCCCTCATCGTCTTCGTCCTGCTGCACCAGCTGCCCGGCGGGCCCGCGCGCGCCATCCTCGGCCCGAAGGCCACCCCGGAGGCGATCGCGCACTTCAACCACCTCCAGGGCTACGACCGTTCCCTGCCGGTCCAGTACGGCATGTACCTCAAGCGGCTGGTCACCGGCGATCTGGGGGAGTCGTACAAGCTCAACCAGCCCGTCTTCACCCTGTTGACCGAGCGGCTGCCCAAGACGCTGCTGCTGACCGGGCTGTCCGTCGCGCTCGCCGCGCTGCTGGCCGTCCCCCTCGGCATCCTCCAGGCGGTACGGCGCGGCCGGGCCTCCGACTACCTGCTCACCGGCGCCGCGTTCGTCGCGTACGCCACCCCGGTCTTCTTCCTCGGCCTCGTCCTCATCCTCGGTTTCGCCCAGCAGTGGCCGCTGTTTCCCGCGGAGGCGCCGCAGGCCGAGTCGGTGGGCGGCATCCTCGCCGAGCCCGCCGGGCTGGTGCTGCCGGTGGTCACCATGGCGCTGGGCATCATCGCCATGTTCAGCCGCTACATGCGTTCCGCCGTCCTCGACAACCTCGGCGAGGACTACGTGCGCACCGCCCGCTCCAAGGGCCAGTCGCAGATGCGGGTGATGGCCAGGCACGTGCTGCGCAACGCGCTGATCCCCCTCGCCGGCCTCCTCGGGCTCTACCTGCCCACCCTCTTCAGCGGCACCCTCGTCGTCGAGTCCATGTTCAACTACCCCGGCATGGGGCTGCTGTTCTGGAACGCCGCGCAGTCCAACGACTTCCCCGTCCTGCTCGGCGTCACCCTCGTCGTCGGCGTCGCCACCGTGCTCGGCTCGCTGCTGACCGACATCGCCTACGCCGTCCTCGACCCCCGCATCCGGAGCGTCTCGTGACCGCAGAAGCCGCCGCACCGACCACACCGCAACCGGCCGCAGGACAACCGGGCGACGGCGGCATGGACGCCACCCCCGGCCTGGCCCGCCGCACCCTCGCCGTCTTCGCCCGCAACCGGCTCGCGCTGCTCGGCGCGGGCCTGCTGGCTGCGCTGCTCGCCTTCTGCTTCCTCGGGCCGCTGGTCCACCCCACCGACCAGGTGCACACCGACCTCGACCAGGCCAGCCTCGCGCCCGGTGAAGCGGGCCATCTGCTGGGCACCACCGACCTGGGCTACGACATGCTGGGCCGGCTGATGCACGGCGGCCAGACCTCGCTGGAGGTGGGGTTGGCCGCCGGGCTGCTGGCCACCCTCTTCGGCACCGTCTACGGCGCGGTCGCCGGCTACTTCGGCGGCTGGGTCGACGCGGTGCTGATGCGGATCACGGATGCGGCGCTCGCCATCCCGGCGCTGTTCCTGCTGGTCGTCGTCGCGGCCATGGTCACCCCGAGCAAGCCGGTGCTCATCCTCGTCATCGCCTCCGTCGCCTGGCTCTCGCCCGCGCGGCTCATCCGCGGCGAGGCACTGGCCCTGCGCAGCCGCGACTACGTGCACGCCATGCGGCTGATGGGCGGCGGGGGAGGGCGTGCGGTCTTCCGGCACATCGTGCCCAACGCCGTCGGCACGATGATCGTCAACGCCACCTTCCAGATCGCCGACGCCATCCTCTACGTCGCCTACCTGTCGTTCCTGGGCCTGTCCATCCCGCCGCCCGCCGCCGACTGGGGCTCCATGCTCAGCTCCGGCATCACCTACACGCAGGTCGGTTACTGGTGGCTGATCTTCCCGCCCGGGCTGGCGATCGTGCTCGTCGTCGCCGCCTTCAACTTCATCGGGGACGGCCTGCGGGACGCCTTCGACGTGCGGCTCCAGAAGAACTGAGGTGTCATGATGCCGACCACGCAGCCGACCGGGCCCGTACCGCCCGCCCAGCCACCGCAGTCCGGCCAGTCCCCGCTGTCCGTCGAGCCCCTGCTGTCCGTCGAAGACCTGCACCTGTCGATCGCCGGGCGCGACCGCACCGGGGCCGAGCGCACCGTGCACGCCCTGGACGGGGTCTCCCTCCAACTGGCGCCGGGGGAGGCGCTGGGCCTGGTGGGCGAGTCCGGCAGCGGCAAGACCATGACGGCGCTCTCCGTCCTCGGGCTGCTGCCGCCCGGTGCCCGCATCACCTCCGGGCGGGTCCTGCTGGAGGGCACCGACCTGGCCGCCGCGCCCGACCAGGTGCTGCGCGGGATACGGGGCGAGGCCGTCGGCGTCGTCTTCCAGGACCCGCTCAGCTCCCTCAACCCGACCATGACGATCGGCGCCCAGGTCGCCGAACCGCTGCTGCTGCACCGCAAGGTGAGCCGCGCCGAGGCCAGGGAGCGGGCGGTCGAGACGCTGCGCCTGGTGGGCCTGGGGCAGCCGGGCGAGCGGATGAGGAACTATCCGCACCAGCTCAGCGGCGGCATGCGGCAGCGCGTCGCCATCGCGATGGCGCTGGTGTGCGAGCCGAAGCTGCTGATCGCCGACGAGCCGACCACCGCGCTGGACGTCACCACCCAGCACCAGATCCTGGAGCTGATCGGCGAGCTGCGGACACGCCTGGGCATGGCCCTCATCCTGGTCAGCCACGACCTGGGGGTCATCGCCCGCCGGGTGGACCGGGTGGCCGTGATGTACGCGGGCAAGGTCGCCGAGCAGGCCCCCGTCGGGCAGCTGTTCACCTCGCCGCGGCACCGCTACACCCAGGCGCTGTTCGACGCGCTCCCCGAGCGCGCCGCCGGCACGGGACGGCCGCTGGCCACCATTCCGGGACTGCCCCCGTCGCTGACCGGGCCGCCCGCCGGGTGCCGCTTCGCCCCCCGCTGCGCGCACGCCACCGACACCTGCCGCACCGAGGAGCCGGCGCCGCGGCCCGCCGACGACGAGGGACTGCACACCTACGCCTGCTTCCACCCGGCCGGCCCCACCGCGCGGGCGGCCCCGGCGGGCGAGGCGCGCCCCGCCAAGGACGCTCCCGCCTCCCCGGGCGCGGAGGCGGACGTACTGCTCGACCTCGACGGCGTGCGCAAGGAATACGCCCTGCACAGCAGCCCCTTCACCCGGCGCAGGAGCCGCCGCCGGGTCAGCGCCGTCGCCGGGGTGTCCCTGACCGTGCGGCGCGGCGAGACCTTCGGCATCGTGGGCGAGTCCGGCTGCGGCAAGTCCACGCTGGGCCGGTTGGCCGTCGGTATGGAGGAGCCGACGGGCGGGTCCGTGCGGTTCGAGGGCGGCGACCTCGCGACCTGGGACCGCGCAGGCCTGCGAGCCCACCGGCGGCGGGTGCAGCTGATGTTCCAGGACTCCTACGCCGCCATGGACCCCCGGATGCGGGTCGGCGCGATCCTGCGCGAGCCCCTGGTCATCCAGGGCGTGGGAGACCGCGCGGCCCAGGAGGAGCGGGTCCGCGAGCTGCTGGACGAGGTGGGGCTGGAGCGCGGCGCCGTCCACCGGTACCCGCACGAGTTCAGCGGCGGCCAGCGCCAGCGGCTCGGCCTGGCCAGGGCGCTGGCGCTGTCCCCCTCGCTGGTGGTCGCCGACGAGCCCGTCTCCGCCCTCGACGTGTCCGTACAGGCGCAGATCCTCAACCTGATGCGGGACCTGCAAAGGGAGAAGGGGCTGAGCTACTTGTTCATCTCCCACGACCTGGCCGTGGTCCGCTACCTCGCCGACCGGGTCGGGGTGATGTACCTGGGCGCGCTGGTGGAGACGGGGCCTGCCGCCGAGGTGTTCGCCCGGCCCCTGCACCCGTACACCCGGGGCCTGCTGGAGACGGCCGAGGGCACCGTCGTGGACGGCGCACCGGAAGCGGAACCGTCCGAGGGGGCGGGGCCGCTCGCGGGTGAGACCCCGTCGGCTGCCGACCCGCCCTCGGGGTGCCGCTTCCGCACCCGCTGCCCGCTGGCCACCGAGCTGTGCGCGACCACCCCGCCCGAGCCGACCGCACCGGCGGGGGAGGGCCATCTGGTGAGCTGCCACTTCCCGCTGGTGCCCGCGGCCGGCTGACGGTGCCGGGGCTTGCCGGGTAAGGAAATGTCCATCCGGCGACCTTTCGCGCGTCACCTTGGCCCGCTAGCGTCCCAGTCGCGTTCGGCAATGGCCTACATGTGAACCATTGGATGGAGAGGCGGCAGGGGTGGCTGACGGGATATCGCGCCGGAGGGCGCTGGGCATGACGGCGGCGGCAGTGGGGCTCTCGGCCACCGGCTCGCTGCTGCCGCCGTCGCTGCGGCAGGCCATCGCGGCCGACGCCGGGCACGGAGGGGGCGCCGACGGCGGCAAGGGGCTCGAAGACATCCGGCACGTGGTGATCCTCATGCAGGAGAACCGCTCGTTCGACCACTACTTCGGCACCCTGCGCGGAGTGCGCGGCTACGGCGACCGCAACGCCGTCCAGCTGCCCGGCGGAAAGAGCGTGTTCGAGCAGCCCGGCGCCCTCGGCGCCGGTACCGTGCTGCCCTTCTCCGTCCGCGAGGCCGCCGAGACCCAGCAGCAGGAGGCCCAGTACATCGGTGCCCTCGACCACGGCTGGGCGGGCGGAGCCAGGGCCTGGCACGACGGCTGGATGGACAACTGGGTCACCGCCAAGACCGCCAGCACCATGGCCCACTACGACCGCGCCGACATCCCCCTCCAGTGCGAACTGGCGGAGACCTTCACCGTCTGCGACGCCTACCACTCCTCCATCCACTCTTCCACGAGCCCCAACCGCAACCATCTGGTCAGCGGCTGGACGGGGTTCGAACCCGGCACAGAGAAGAGAGCCGTCGGCAACGACGCCTACGACGAAGACACCCACCCCGGCTACACCTGGACGACCTATCCGGAGCGGCTGGAGAAGGCGGGACGCAGCTGGCGGGTCTACCAGGAGTGGGACAACTTCACCGACAACAACCTGGAGTTCTACGCCTCCTTCAAGGCCGTCGGCCGCAAGGCCCTCGCCGCGGTGGAGGGGGCACAGAACATGACCGCCTTCTACGGCAAGCTGGCCGACGCCGACGAGGCGGGGCGCGAGGACCTGCTGGCCCGGCTGGAGGAGGGCCGCGCCACGCTCACCAAGGCCGAACGCAGCCTCTTCGACCGCGCCCTCGTCCGCGGTGAGCCCGGCACGACGGCCGACGCGTTCGCCGCCGACGTGGACGCCGGACGGCTGCCCGAGGTCAGCTACCTGGTGCCCTCGGCCGCCGACTCCGAGCATCCGGGCAGCTCCTCACCGGTCCAGAGCGCCACCTTCGTCTACAAGGTGCTGGACGCGCTGGGCCGCAACCCGAAGGTGTGGCAGCACACGGTGCTGCTGCTGATGTTCGACGAGAACGACGGCTACTTCGACCACGTCCCACCGCCCGTGCCCGGACGGGACGTCGAGGACGAGCACTGGCAGGGCAACCCGACAGGCCTGGGCATGCGCGTGCCGATGACGGTCGTCTCCCCCTGGACCGTGGGCGGCTACGTCTGCTCCCAGGTCTTCGACCACACCTCGATCATCCGCTTCCTGGAGCGCTGGACCGGTATACGCGAACCGAACATCTCCGCCTGGCGGCGCGCCGTCACCGGCGATCTGACCAGCGCGTTCGACTTCTCCGTGCGGCGCGCGCAGCCCGCGGCCGAGGAGCCGGGCGCGATCCCGCCCTTCACCGCCCGCTGGAGCCCGAAGCCGCCCGCCGACCAGCGGCTGCCCCGGCAGGAGCCGGGACACCGCAGGGCGCGCCCCCTCCCGTACCAGCCGGACGCCGACGCGGTCCACGACGCCGGAGCCGGCCGGGTGCGGCTCACCCTGCGCAACGCGGGACGGGCCAGCGCGCACTTCGCCCTCTACCCGTACGCGAAGGAGTACGCCGCGCCGCTGCACCTGAACGTGCGGGGGGAGCGCGAGGAGCGGGTGCCGGTCAAGGACGGCGCCTACCGGTTCACCGTCACGGGGCCGAACGGGTTCCGGCGCGAGTTCTCCGGCAGTGCCCGCGGCGCCGCGGCGCGCGCCCGGGTGACCACGCGAGTCGAGGGCCGCGCGCGGGAGCTGCGGCTCCGCCTGGCCAACGACGGCGAGCGCACCCTCACCTTCCGTCTGGAACCGCTCGCCTACAGCGACGAGGCGCCCCGCACCGTTCGCGTGAAGCCGGGGCGCCACCACGAGGTCAGGTACCGCACCGCCGCGGCGCACGGCTGGTACGACCTGACGGTCGGCGTGGCCGAGGACGACTCCTTCGGGCGGCGGCTGATGGGGCATATCGAGAACGGTGAGGAGTCGGTGACGGGCTGACGAGGGGCGGACCGCACGCCCGGTGCCGGGCCCGGAACCGGGTCCGGCGCCGAGAAGTTCCCGTGTGCGGCCGGGTTGTGGGTATCGCCACAAAGGTCTCAAAGGATCTTTTCGGGATGGCAGGCTGCTGAGGCGGTGGTTCCGGAGCGGTGTATTCCGCTTGCTCCGCGCCGTCCCGCCCGTGCCGAGACCCGAGACAGGCGACGCCCGTGACCGCTCTTGCCCGCTGGTGCCTGAGGCGCCGCCTGACCGTCCTGCTGCTCTGGCTCGCCGCGCTCGCCGGCGCGGTGAGCGCGGCGGCGCTCACCGGCAGCGCCTACTCGGACGACTACGGCGCGGCCGGAACCGAGTCGGCACAGGCCGCACAGCGACTGGAGAGCGCCTTCCCCGACCAGCGCGGCGAGGGCGACACCCTCGTGTGGCACACCGACGAGGGCACCGTGCGCGCCGCCCCCGTCCGGGAACGGATGTCCGACATGCTGCGGGACGTCGCGGACCTGCCCGGCGTCGCCTCCGTGCAGTCGCCCTACGAGCCCGGCGGCGAGAGCCGGATCAGTGCGGACGGCCGCACCGCGTACGCCACCCTCACCCTCGACGCGCCCGCCGGCGAACAGGCCGGCGAACTGGGCGAACAGCAGGCCCGGCGCGTCGTCGAGACCGCCCACGACGCGGCCGGGGACGGCCTCCAGGTCGAGGCGGGCGGTCCGGGGATCGCGCTCACCGAGGCGCCGAAGGCGCAGTTGGCCGAGGCCCTGGGGCTCGCGGCTGCCGCCGTCGTCCTCTTCCTCGCCTTCGGCTCGCTCGCCGCCACCGCGCTGCCGCTGATCACCGCCGTCGTCGCCGTCGGCACCGCGGCGGCCGGCACGGCGCTGCTCAGCCAGGTCATGACCGTCGCCGACTTCGCCCCCATGCTGGGCATGCTCATCGGCCTGGGCGTCGGCATCGACTACGCGCTGTTCATCGTCACCCGGCACCGCTCAGGGCTGCGCGCCGGATTCCCCGTGCACGAGGCGGCACAGCGCGCCGTGACGGTCTCCGGACGGGCAGTCGTCTTCGCCGGTGCCACGGTGTGCATCGCGCTGCTGGGCATGTTCATCCTGCGGCTCGACTTCCTGGCCGGAGTGGCCCTCGCGGCCTGCCTCACCGTCGTCCTCAGCGTGGCCGCCTCCGTGACGCTGCTGCCCGCGCTCCTCGGCATGATCGGCATGCGGGCACTCAGCCGCCGCGAACGCCGACGGCTGACCGAACACGGGCCGCGCCCCGAGGCGCCCACCGGCTTCGCGGTGCGCTGGTCCGCGTTCGTCGAACGCCGGCCCAAACTGCTGGGCGCGCTGGCCGCCGTGCTGATGGCGGTGCTCGCGCTGCCCACCCTCAGCCTCCACCTGGGCACCTCCGACCAGGGCAACGACCCCGCCACCAGCACCACCCGCAAGGCCTACGACCTGCTCGCCGAAGGGTTCGGGCCCGGCAGCAACGGCCCCCTGACGCTGGTCGGCGAGGTCGACGGCGCCGGCGACAAGCTCGCCTTCGACCACCTGCCCGAGGCCATCCGCGCCACCCCCGGCGTCGCCCAGGTCGCCGGGCCCGACTTCAGCGGCAGCGGCGACACCGGCGTGATCACGCTCGTGCCCGACAGCTCACCCCAGTCCAAGGCCACCTCCGACCTGGTGGACCGGCTCCGCGACGACGTGCTGCCCCAGGCCGAGGAAGGATCGAGCCTGCGTGTCCTGGTCGGCGGCCCGACAGCCGGCTACGACGACTTCGCCGACCTCATCGTCGGCAAGCTCCCCCTCTTCGGCGGCGTCGTCATCGCACTCGGCTGCCTCCTGCTGCTGCTGGCCTTCCGCAGCATCGGCATCCCCCTCAAGGCCGCGGCCATGAACATCGCGGCCGTCGCCGCCGCCTTCGGCGTCGTCGTCGCGGTCTTCCAGTGGGGCTGGGGCAGCGAACTCCTCGGCCTGGGCAGCGCGGGACCCGTCGAACCCTTCCTGCCCGTCATCATGATCTCGGTGCTCTTCGGGCTCTCCATGGACTACCAGGTCTTCCTCGTCAGCCGGATGTACGAGGAGTGGCGGCTGACAGGTGACAACAGGCGCGCCGTACGGGTGGGCCTGGCCGAGACCGGCCGCGTCATCAACTCGGCGGCCGTCATCATGATCGCCGTCTTCGGCGCCTTCGTCCTCAGCGGCGACCGGCTGATCGCCATGTTCGGCATCGCGCTCGCCGCCGCCGTCGCCCTGGACGCCTTCGTCCTGCGCACCCTGCTGGTGCCCGCCCTGATGCACCTGCTGGGCGGCGCCAACTGGTGGCTGCCCGGCTGGCTGGACCGCCGCCTGCCCCGCATCAGCATCGAACCGGAAC
>NZ_JASKYT010000228.1:0-10777 GCF_041028275.1 Streptomyces sp. PU-14G | reverse complement strand
GTGTGGGCGGGGTCGACGGGGTCGGCGGCGTCATGCTGGCCGGGCCTCCAGGGCTGGTCGCGGACACACCTGCGGTGTGTGCCGACCAGACTTCCCGGCTCGCCCCTCGTTCTTGGCACGTTCTTTACGCGCCCCCACAAGGGTAACCACACGAGCGAGGGGGCGGCCGGCGTGCTGCCGACCGCCCCCTCGCTCGGTACGGGCGCGGACCCGCTCGGTACGGGTGCGGACCCGGCGCGGTACGGGCGCGGACCCGCTCGGTACCGGTGCGGGGCCGCTGGGGACCGGGCGGTCAGTCCTCGCTGGGCGCGCTCGGCAGCTTGGACTGGATGAGATCCATCACCGAGGAGTCGGTGAGCGTCTGGGTGTCGCCCAGCGTCCGGTTCTCCGCGACGTCCCGCAGCAGACGGCGCATGATCTTGCCCGACCTGGTCTTGGGAAGCTCGGCGACCGGCAGGATCCGCTTCGGCTTGGCGATCGGGCCGAGCTGCTTGGCCACATGGTTGCGCAGCTCGTCGACCAGTGCGTCGTCCTCGGCCGCGCCGCCCCGCAGGATGACGAACGCGCAGATCGCCTGGGTCGTCTGCGGGTCGGTGGCGCCGACGACCGCCGCTTCGGCGACCTTCGGATGCGAGACCAGCGCCGACTCCACCTCCGTGGTGGAGATGTTGTGCCCGGAGACGAGCATCACGTCGTCCACCCGGCCCAGCAGCCACACGTCGCCGTCGTCGTCCTTCTTGGCGCCGTCACCGGCGAAGTACTTGTCCTGGAACCGCGACCAGTAGGTGTCCAGGAACCGCTGGTCGTCGCCCCAGATCGTGCGCAGCATCGACGGCCACGGCTCGGTCAGCACCAGGTAGCCGCCGGAGCCGTTGGACACCTCGTTCGCCTCGTCGTCCACGACCGTCGCGGCGATGCCCGGCAGCGGCACCTGTGCCGAGCCCGGCTTCGTCTCCGTGACGCCGGGCAGCGGGCTGACCATGATGCCGCCGGTCTCGGTCTGCCACCAGGTGTCGACCACCGGCGTACGGTCGGCCCCGATGTGGTGCCGATACCACATCCACGCCTCCGGGTTGATGGGCTCGCCCACCGAACCGAGGATGCGCAGCGACGACAGGTCGAACTTCGCCGGGATGTCGTCGCCCCACTTCATGCAGGCGCGGATCGCGGTCGGTGCCGTGTAGAGGATCGTGACGCCGTACTTCTGCACGATCTCCCACCAGCGGCCCTTGTGCGGCGAGTCCGGAGTGCCCTCGTACAGCACCTCCGTCGCGCCGTTGGCCAGCGGGCCGTAGACGATGTACGAGTGCCCGGTCACCCAGCCGACGTCGGCGGTGCACCAGAACACGTCGCTCTCCGGCTTGAGGTCGAAGACCGCGTGGTGGGTGTAGGCGACCTGCGTCAGATAGCCACCGGTGGTGTGCAGGATGCCCTTCGGCTTACCCGTGGTGCCGGAGGTGTAGAGGATGAACAGCGGGTGCTCGGCGTCGAAGTCCTGCGGCGTGTGCTGCTCGGACTGGCGGCCGACGATCTCGTGCCACCACACGTCCCGCCCCTCGGTCCAGGAGATGTCCTCCTGACCGGTCCTGCGCACGACGAGGACGTTGCGCACCTTCTCGGTGCCCGGACGGGTCAGCGCCTCGTCGACGGCGGGCTTGAGCGCGGAGGGCGCTCCCTTGCGGTAGCCGCCGTCGGAGGTGATGACGACACGCGCGTCGGCGTCCTCGATCCGGGTCGCCAGCGCGTCCGCCGAGAAGCCGCCGAAGACCACCGAGTGCGGCGCGCCGATGCGGGCGCACGCCAGCATCGCGACCACCGTCTCCGGGATCATCGGCAGGTAGATCGCCACCCGGTCGCCCGCCTCGACGCCCAGTTCCGTCAGCGCGTTCGCCGCCTGCGAGACCTCCCGCTGGAGATCGGCGTAGGTGAGCGTGCGCGTGTCGCCGGGCTCGCCCTCGAAGTTGATGGCCACCCGGTCGCCGTGACCGGCCTCCACGTGGCGGTCCACGCAGTTGTAGGCGACGTTGAGCTTGCCGTCCTTGAACCACTTGGCGAACGGCGGATTCGACCAGTCGAGCGTCTCGGTCGGCTCGGTGCCCCAGCTCAGGCGGCGCGCCTGCTCGGCCCAGAAACCCAGCCGGTCGGCCCGCGCCTGCTCGTACGCCGCGGCGGTGACATTGGCCTGTGCGGCAAGGTCGGCGGGCGGGGCGAACCTCCGCTCTTCCTTGAGCAGGTTGGAGAGGGAAGAATGCTCGCTCATTTTTCTCCCTCCTCCTTGAGCAGACTGGCCAGGCTTTCGTTGCTCACGGCATCTCCCTTTCCCGGGGGTGTGCGCTGTTTCCCGGTCCATAGCTCATCAGCCGCGCCACCTCCATGACAAGGGCCGTCGCCGAAATTGGTGTAGACCTGTCAGATGTCGCCGCTGCTATCCCCGGCGGACGGGTTGGAGAGCGGAACACGAGGGGGAGACCGCCGCACCGACCGCAGCGCCGACCGTCGCACCGGATGGCGACGCGGAGATGCCAGGGCCGGGTGAGCCGGCCTCGACGGCGGTGAAGACGCGGCCCGGTGTGCCGTCTCGCTGACCCTCCAACACATACGCCTGTGCCTCACCGACGTGGAAGTACATGCCGTGCAGCTCCAGCGCTCCCTCACGCAGCCGCCGGGCGACACACTCGTGCGCGGCCAGGTGCTCCAACTGCTGCACGATATTGACCAGACAGAGAGCTTCGAGCTCGTCAGCCACCGCCCGGTCGGCCAAGCCGGGCAGTGCGGTGTCCCCGGCGGCGCCGTCGTGGGCCGCCCGGAACCGCTCCAGGCCGGGGCGCCCGTGCCGCAGCCAGCGAGCGAGCGGCGTCCCGGCCGTCGCCAGGGCGGCGGACTCCTCGCGGTGCAGGGCCTGCATGGCGCCGCAGCCCGAATGCCCGCACACGGTCACCGACGACACCCCCAGCACCTCGACCGCGTACTCGATCGCCGCGGCCACCGACTCGTCACCGCCCTGCTCGCCCGGAGGCGGCACCAGGTTGCCGATGTTGCGGACGGTGAACAGGTCTCCGGGGCCACTGGAGGTGATCATGCTGGTGACCACCCGGGAGTCGGCACAGGTGAGAAAGAGCTGTGAAGGCCGCTGCCCCTCCCTCGCCAACCGCGCGAGCTCCTCCCGTACGAGTGGAGCCGTGGACCGCTGGAAGTTGCGCACCCCGCCGAGCAACTGGCCCCGCAGCGAGGACGCACCGCCCGGATCGGCCGCGGGGGCGGAGCGGCCGTCAGGGCCTCCCGGGGAGGCGAAGTCGTCGTCGCCCGGTGGGCCGTCCCCGCGCGTCGCGCTCCCGGCACCCGGCTCGGGCCGGGTTGCCTCCCTCGCACCGCTCTCCTGGCCCTCCTCGGCCGACGGCCGCGTGCACTGGTGGTTTCGCCAGGGCGTCCACGGCCGGCACGTGTGCTCGGCCGGGAGTTCCGCGAGCTCCTGGCCGGCCCGCCCTCTCAGTTCGGCCTCGCCGCCGGACGCCGTGTGCGCGGCCCGCCAGTCCTCCAGCGCCTCGAACGCCGCGTGGTCCATGAACGATCCCTTCAGCTCGACACTCGCCTTCGCTCCCTCGGGCACCTGAGCCAGAGCACGGCTCAACCGTGGCACCGCCAAGAACGTCAACTGGCCCTGCACGCCGATCCGGTACGCGCCGCCTCGCCCGTCCGGCTGAGCCTCCTGACGCATGTTCGACCGCGGGTCGCCGCGCCGGGTCACCGTGGCGCGGACGTCTCCGTCGCCGTGGCCGAGCGCGGCAGCGACGCCGGGCTCCCCGGAACGCGGTTCGTCCGTCTCGACCCGTTCGACGACGATGCGTGTCCGTGCCAGCCGGTGCAGTGCGACGGCCACCGCCACCGCGATGCCGACCCCCACGCCCTCCAACACCCCCCACAGCACCACGGTGACCGCCGTGACACCGAAGACCAGTGCCTCGCGGTGCTTGGTCACCGTCCGGATGTGGACCGGATTGACCATCCGGACGCCGACGACCATCACGAGCGCGCCCAGCGCGGGAAGCGGGATCAGCTCCAGCACCCCGACCAGGAGCCCCGCGGCGAGCAGGAGCCACGTGCCCTGCAACAGCGCGGAGCGCCGGCTCACGGCACCTGCCGCGACGTTCGCGGAACTGCGCACCGCGACCCCTGTGACCGGCAGCCCGCCCAGCGCACCCGAGAACATGTTGGCGATCCCGTGGGCCCGCAGCTCCCGGTCCAGATCGCTGCGGGGTACGCGCTCTCGAGCCGGGCGCGCCGCCGCGAGCTTGTCGGCGGCGACGGCCGACAACAGGCCCTGCACGGTGGCCACCAGAGTGAGTGTCACCACCGCAGCCCCCAGCCCGAGCAGCGAGCCCTCGGGCAGCCGGGGAAGGGCGTGGGCGCTCCAGGACGGCAGGTCGACGCGGGGCAGCCGCATGTTCCCCAGCGTGGCGGCGAGTGTGGCCGACCCGACGGCGGCCAGCGCCGCCGGCACTCTCCCGGCGACGGCTCCGAGCGGGCCGCCGTGCGTCTTCAGCCGCGGCCACGCCAGCAGCACGACGATGGTCAGCACACTGACGGACAGGGCGGCCGGCTGGAGGGACGCGACCAGTGCGGGCAGGTGGCGCGCGTTGGTGAGCGGCGAACTGTCCGGATCGCCGCCGAGCATGACGTGGAGCTGCGCCAGGGCGATGGTGACCCCGATACCTGCCAGCATGCCGTGCACGATCGCGGGGCTCACGGCGAGCGCGGAGCGCGCGACCCGCAGGAAGCCGAGCCCGATCTGCACGAGCCCCGCCACGATCGTGAGGGCACAGGTGGCCCGCCAGCCGTACGTCTGGATGAGGTCGGCCGTGATCACCGTCAGCCCTGCCGCCGGGCCGGTGATCTGCAAGGGTGCGCCGCCGAGACGGCCGCAGACCAGCCCGCCGACCGCGCCGGCCACCAGCCCTGCCTGGAGCGGGGCTCCGGCGGCCAGCGCGATCCCAAGGGAGAGCGGCAGCGCGATCAGGAAGACCGTGAGGGAGGCGGACAGGTCCGCCGACCAGTGCTGACGTGCGGTGGAGCGCTTCGAGTGGCCGCAGGGGCCGCTCCACGAAGGGGTGCGGTGAGACATCGAGCCTCCTCTCGATGAGGGCCGCGCGGCCGGAAGCCGCGCAGCGCGAGCGGTGGGGCGAGGGACGGGTCTCCGCCGCCGGGCGCGGTGGCCCGACCGGTGGGGCGAGCCGACGGTGATCCCCGCCGGCGCCGGTGCTGCCGGGGTTGGTGGTGCCCGGCTGGGTGCTGGCCCGCTTGATGGTGCGAGGCTTGGTGGTGCGGGACTTGATGGTGCGGGGCTTGGTGCTGGCCGGGTCGGCGGTGCGGGGCTTGGTGCTGGCCGGGTCGGCGGTGCCTGGTTCGGTCGTGCCCGGGGCGGTGGTGACCGGTGGGTGACGCCGCGTCAGTGGTGGCGATGCGGCGGGGGAGGCCGGTGCGGCGCGAGACCTTCTGGCTTCTCCCAAGTGGAAGTAAATGAAATGTAATCCCAAGTAAAGCCTTGGCGAAGCGCGGAGTGGGCTCTGGCGGCCCGTGTTCCACCCATCGAGTGAAAGCCGCTGAAAAAGCCGCTTGTCCTATTTGTCTGATTAACGTCTCATGGCACTTTTGTCACGCATGGCGACGACGCCGGTCGCGCCCGGTGACCGACGAGACAAGGCGAGAGGACGAGGTGAGCCCGATGGCAGCCACGCGAAGACGACCCGCTCTCACCACCGCGGTCCTGGCGACGCTGGCACTGTCCCTGGCGGCTGCCGGATGCTCGGACGGCAACGGCCCTGAGCGAACCGAGGAGGCACCGGGCGGGGCGCCGAAGGCAAATCCGCAGAGCAAGGTCCAGTTGCTGGGGGACGGGTCGACGTCGCTGACGGGGCGCCAGCCGTTCCAGCCCACGCCGCAGAAGCTGAAGCCCGGCCAGAAGCCCCCGCAGTTCGTCGTCTTCTCCTGGGACGGCGCCGGAGAGGACAGCAAGAAGCTCTTCTCCCGCTTCCGTAAGGCGGGAAAGAAGTACGGGGCGGCGCAGACCTACTTCCTCAGCGGTATCTACACGCTGCCGGAGGACGAGGCGAAACGTTACTCCCCGCCCGGACACGCCGCCGGAGCCTCCGACATCGGCTATCTCAAGGACAAGAACGTCCGGGCCACGCTCAAGCAGGTCCGCAAGGCCTGGCTGGACGGCAGCGAGATCGGAACCCACTTCAACGGCCACTTCTGCGGCCCGAGCGGGGTGGATTCCTGGTCCGTCGACCAGTGGAAGAGCGAGATCAAGCAGGCGCGCTGGTTCGTCGAACACTGGAAGACGACCACCGGCTTCGAGGCGGCCAAACCGCTGCCCTTCGACTACACCCGGGAGCTGGTCGGCGGCCGTACCCCCTGCCTGGAGGGCCAGGAGAACCTGCTGAAGGCGGCGAGCCAGATGGGCTTCCGCTACGACTCGAGCGGCAACGGTACCCAGGTCTGGCCGGACAAGCGCCAGGGCCTGTGGGACCTGCCCCTCCAGCAGGTCCCCGTGCCCGGGAGGGAGTTCGAGACTCTGTCGATGGACTACAACTTCCTCGCCAACCAGTCCGGGACGGTCGATGGGCCGGTCTCGAAGCGACCGGCCTGGAAGCGCCAGATGCGCGACGGGCTCCTCCAGGGCTTCGAGCGTGCCTACAACGGCAACCGCGCACCGATGATCATTGGTAACCACTTCGAGGACTGGAACGGCGGCATCTACATGGACGCCGTGGAAGAGGTCATGAAGACGGTCTGCCGCAAGGAGGGCGTCCGCTGCGTCTCCTTCCGTCAACTCGCCGACTGGCTGGACGCACAGGACCCCCGCCTGCTGGCGAAGTTGCGCACCCTTGAGGTGGGAGAGAAACCCGCCGGAGGATGGCGTTCCTTCCTCCGCCCGAGCGCGACGGCGGCCCGGGCCGGCTGACGGGTCCGCCCCGCGGGCCGGGTGACAGGACGGTCCCCGGGCCGGGTGACAGGACGGTCTCGCGGGTCGGGTGACGGACGGTCTCGCGGGCTGGGTGACAGGACGGCCCCGGCCGGGGCATGGGGTGGGCCCGGGCCGGGTGACAGTACGGGGCCCGGGCCGGCTCTCAGGGCGAACCCCGGCCGGTGACTGGATCGGCAGGGAGGAGGCGGATCTCCGCTGCGCCCCGCGGTGACGGAGCGGAGATCCACCGATGTGGACGGCCTGCGCGCGGGTCGTACGTGGGTCGTACGTGGCCGCACGAGTGGCGGGCCCGCGGCCAGGGAGGCGAGTCGAGGCGGTCGCGGGCGTAGGGCGCCGCGGGGCGGCCCG
This sequence comes from Streptomyces sp. PU-14G, assembly GCF_041028275.1. Taxonomy (NCBI): domain Bacteria; kingdom Bacillati; phylum Actinomycetota; class Actinomycetes; order Kitasatosporales; family Streptomycetaceae; genus Streptomyces; species Streptomyces sp. PU-14G. Next base: position 3,444 of record NZ_JASKYT010000228.1, on the reverse strand, counting down.
TCAGGCGGGCTGCGGCGCGGTCTGTGTCGGCTGCGGCACGGCTGCTTCCTGCCGCTGTTCGCCCAGCACGAAGGACGGGTCCACCTGCGCGGCGAGATCGGCGCCCGTCTTCGCGTTCCCCCAGCTCTCGGCGTTGCGCAGGTGGAAGTGCACCATCTGACGCGTGTACCGCCCCCAGTCCCGGGTGTCGTAGACGGCGTCCACCGCCTGGAAGAGACTGTGGAGAGAGCGCGAGTTGGCCTCTTCCAGCTCCGTGAAGGGGCGGGGGCGGCCCTTCTCCATGGCGCGCACCCAGTCCGAGTGGCCCACGGTCGCCAGCAGGTCCTCGCCCACTTCCTGGCGCAGGAAGTCGAGGTCGTCCTCTCCTTGCACCTTGTTGCCGACGACCTTGAGCGGCACGTCGTAGTCCCGCGCGTACTCCTTGTACTGGCGGTACACGGAGACGCCCTTGCGCGTCGGTTCGGCGACGAGGAAGGTCATGTCGAAGCGGGTGAACATCCCCGAGGCGAAGGAGTCACTGCCGGCCGTCATGTCGACGACCATGCATTCCTCGCGGCCGTCCACCAGGTGGTTCAGCAGCAGCTCCACCGCGCCCGTCTTGGAGTGGTAGCAGGCCACCCCCAGGTCGGATTCGGTGAAGGGCCCTGTGGCCAGGAGCCGGATCCGTGCCCCGTCCAGCGCGACCTCTCGCGCACAGGCGTCGTAGATCGGGTTGTCCTCCTGCAGCCGCAGCAGTCGGGAGCCTTCTCCGGGCGGCGTCGTCTTGATCATCGTTTCGGCGGACGCGATCCGCGGGTTGCTGCCGCGCAGGTGTTCCTTGATGAGCGGCAGATGGGCCCCGAGCGCCGGCAGCGCTGCCGTCTCCTCGTCGTCGAGCCCCAGGGCGGCGCCCAGGTGCTGGTTGATGTCGGCGTCGACGGCGACGACGGGCGTGCCGCGGAAGGCGAGGTGGCGGATGAACAGCGAGGACAGTGTCGTCTTGCCGCTGCCGCCCTTCCCTACGAAAGCGATCTTCATGTTCAACAGCGTAAGGCGGCGGGGGTACCGCTCCGGGAGACGTGAGTGAAGAAGACCACTCGATCGTGGGGTTGGGCCGCCCGGCCGGGTGCGTAGGGTCGTACGCATGAGTAGCACCGCCGGCTCCAACGGCCGCGCCCCGGCGCCCGGGGCCCCTGCCGCCGATCCGCTCGCCCCTCTCGCCGTGCTGCCGGGCGTTCCCGAAGCCGTGGACTCCGTGCGGTCCTCGGTGGACCGCGTCTACGGACACCGGATCATGCGCCGCCGCAGCAGCGAGGTGAGCGCGGAGGCGGCCTTGCGCGGAGCCCGTGCCTCCGCCGCGGTGGAGGGCGCCGACTGGGCGCTGGAAGAGGTGCGACGCCGTAGCGACTTCGGCACCGAGGACGAAGCCCGCACCGTCGGTGCGGCGCTGCGGGTGACGGCGGAGGCCGGGCAGCTGCTCGACATCTGGCAGCAGTCACCGCTGCGCGTCCTCGCCCGGCTGCACCTGGTGGCGGCCTCCGGTGCGGCGCCGGACGACAGCGTCGGGCGGCCCCGCCGGCCGGGAGAGCCGGTGGAAGGGCCCGAGATCGGCCTGGAGCTGCCCGGCGCGGACGAGGTCGCCGCCCGGTTGGACGGCCTGGCTCAGCTCGTCACCGGCACTACCTCCGTGCCGGCGCTCGTCCTGGCCGCCGTGGTGCACGGCGAACTGCAGACCCTGTGCCCCTTCGGCTCCTGCAACGGAGCCGTCGCCCGCGCCGCCGAGCGGATCGTGCTGGTCGGCAGCGGACTCGACCCGAAGGCCATCTGCCCGGCCGAGGTGGGCCACGCGGAGCTGGGCCGCGACGCCTACCGCGCGGCTCTGTCGGGTTACGCCTCAGGAACACCCGAAGGGATGACCGCGTGGATCACACACTGTGGACGCGCCGTCGAACTGGGCGTAAGGGAGAGCACGGCCGTCTGCGAGGCGATGCAGCGCGGAGCGGCCTGACAGTCGATGCCGGGGCCGGGGCCGGTGCCCACGGCGGGGCGCCGGCCGTGGCCGTCGGGGTTCCCGGCGTTCCTGACGACAGGGCGGTGGGGCCCCGCCTCGGSGGGGCCACCGCTGGCATGTCCACCGGGTTACCAGAGCGTGCTCCACATATGTGTCCGAACATCAGGGGGGTACTTTGCCCTTCCCTGGTGGGACCTGCCCCGTCGCGGGCTGTGCGTCGCGTGGGTTCCCGGTATTCATGCATCCGGTCCGTGGGGCCTTGAGCTGAACGGGATCCTCTCGGATGCCGCTGGTCTCGCGGGCCGTTGTCTCCTTTGTACCCCCGGTGGAGGGGGACCGGAACCCTTCTGCGCAGAAATTTACTTTCCGTGTCAACTACGGCTATACGCAACGAACCGGGCAATACAGACAATGCGGTGGAGGCGGGGCGCGAGTTGGCGCCCGCCGGAGGGCCAGGGGTTCAAAAGACGCGGAAGCGCGGGCGGCGTGGGACCTGACGCCGGTTGTTGAGCCAGACGAACCCGGCCGTCGCGGCCGCGGCTCCGACCGCGACAGCCGTCAGTGCCAGCGCCGGCCGCGACGGCATCGACAAGGAGGGGATGCGCTGCTTGAGCCGGACCGGCCGGGAGAACGTCAGCACCGGCCACTCCCGTACGAGGGCCTCTTTGCGCAGCGCCCGGTCCGGGTTGACGGCGTGCGGATGACCCACTGCCTCGAGCATGGGCAGGTCCGTGGCCGAGTCGCTGTAGGCGTAGCAGCGTGCCAGGTCGTACCCCTCCGAGGCGGCCAGCTCGCGCATGGCCTCGGCCTTGGTGGGGCCGTAGGCGTAGTACTCGATCTCCCCCGTGAAGCGGCCCTCCTCCACGACCATCCGCGTGGCGACCACTCGGTCGGCGCCGATCATCCGGCCGATCGGTTCGACGACCTCGGCGCCCGAGGTCGAGACGATGACCACGTCCCGGCCTGCCAGGTGGTGTTTCTCGATGAGGGAGGCGGCCTCGTCGTAGATGATGGGGTCGATCAGGTCGTGGATGGTCTCGGCGACGATCTCTTTGACCTGCTCGACGTCCCAGCCGCGGGCGAGAGCCGAGAGGTACTCGCGCATCCGCTCCATCTGGTCGTGGTCGGCGCCGCCGAGGAGATATACGAACTGCGCGTAAGCGGTCCGCAGCACTGCGCGGCGATTGATCAGGCCACCTTGATAGAAGGACTTGCCGAACGTGAGCGTGCTCGACTTCGCAATGACCGTCTTGTCCAGGTCGAAGAACGCGGCTGTGCGGGGCAACGCGAGATTTTCCACGCCACCGAGCATAGGCGCCCACCATTCGGCGTAAGCTGGGGCGCGTGGGTTTGCCTGAGAAGGCTCTCGGGTACACCATGGAAGTCACGGATCGTTCGCGACCGTGCTAACCCGGCCCGACTCSTSCCCCCCCGAGTCGGCCGTGGAGACGACC
>NZ_JASKYT010000227.1:0-12325 GCF_041028275.1 Streptomyces sp. PU-14G | reverse complement strand
GCACGAAGGGGGTGGCAGGGACGGCCGCACACCAGCGATAGTTCTGATCATGAGCGTTTCACCGGATCATCTCCGCGACCAGGGCGACGGGGCGGCGGCTCCCCGACGGCGTGGCCGCTTCACGTCCCGCCGGCTGGCCGCCACGGTACTCACCGCCTCGGTAGCCCTTTACATCGCACTGGTCGCCTTCGGCAACATCACCGACTTCGACACCAACCAGCAGTTCGTGCGGCACGTCCTCGCCATGGACACCACCTTCCGCGACGAGGACCTGATGTGGCGTGCCGTCACCTCGCGCGCCTGGCAGGACGCGGCATACATCGCCATCATCGTCTGGGAGACCGCTTCGGCACTCGTCCTGCTCGCCGGGACATGGCTGTGGCTGCGACGCGACCCCGGTCGGGCACGTGCCGTCACCACCGCCGGTCTGTCGATGCTCCTTCTGCTGTTCGGCGCGGGCTTCCTGGCCATCGGCGGGGAGTGGTTCGCCATGTGGCAGTCCGAGAAGTGGAACGGGCTGGAGTCCGCGACCCGCATCGTCCTGCTCAGCGGCCTCGCTCTGCTGGCGGTGCACGCCACGGGCGACCGCGAGAGCGCGGAACGGTCCGACTAGGGTCTTCCGTCCGGATCCGGCTGGATCAGCGGGCGGCGCCGCAGGATGCGGCGTCCGGGGTGAGGCCCGTGCCGGGCGCCAGCGGCCAGGGGCGGGGCAGGGGGCGCCAGCCGTGCGCGCTCAGCGGCGCGTGGGGGCAGTCGCCCTCGAGCAGTACCCGTGCCGCGTCGGTGACCCGCACTCCCGCGACGTCCGCGCCGCGGCCCTCCCACGGGCCGGCCGCGGTGAAGCGCCAGCGCAGGCGCAGGCCCGCCGGTGAGGGGACGGCATCCAGGGGCACCTGCACCCGCCGCCAGGTTCGGGCGCCGTGTCCGGACAGCTCCGTACCGGGGACGGCGCGCCAGGTGTCTCCGCCGTCGGTGGACTGCTCCAGCACCAGGCCGCCCCCGGCGCCGCTGTCGACCAGTGCGCGGTAGCTGACGGTCAACGGGCCGTCCGCGTGCAGCGCCGAGGTCGTGAGGGTGGCGCCGGTTCCGCTTCCGGGCTCGGCGTACCAGGAGCGTCCGCCCGCCGGTGGCCGCGCGGGCACCGACCGGGCGAGCGCTGTGGCGGCGGCCCGGCGCGCCGGGTTGGTTGAGGGGGTCGTGTCGTCGGGGTGCACGCGGTTGGTCAGCAGGATCGCGAAGGAACGGGAGGCGGGGTCGATCACCAGCGAGGTGCCGGTGAAGCCGGTGTGGCCCAGCGTCCGCGGCGCGGTGAGGCCGCCCATGTACCAGGGCTGGTTCAGCTCGAAGCCGAGGGCGTGGTCGTGCCGGGGGAAGCGCCGGTTGTAGTCGCGTTCGAGCAGGGTGACGGCGTGCTCGCTGAGGATGCGGTGTCCCCGGTAGGTGCCGCCGTTGAGCAGCGCCTGGGCCAGGAGGGCCAGGTCGTCCACGGTGGAGAAGACCCCGGCGTGTCCGGCGACGCCTCCCATGGCCCAGGCGTTGGCGTCGTGCACGGAGCCGCGCAGCGGGCCGCCGCGGTCGGGACGGTACTGGTTGGCGGTGGCGGCGATGCGCGGCCACCAGGAGCGCGGGGGGTTGTAGGCGGTGTGGGCCATGCCCAGCGGCTCGGTGATGCCCTCTCGTACGAGTGTGTCGAGCCGCCGCCCGGTGACCTTCTCCAGTACCAACTGCATGCTCAGCATGTTGAGGTCGGAGTAGCGGTAGTGGGTTCCTGGCGCGTTGAGCGGTGCGGCACGCAGGACAGCCCGGCTGCGGGCCTCGGGGCCGCCGGAGATCTGCCACAGCGGTGGTCTGGGGTCGGCCGGCAGGCCGGAGGTGTGGGTGAGCAGTTGCCTGATGGTGATGCGGCCCTTTCCCGCTGCGGCGAACGCCGGCAGGTAGCGGGCGGCGGGCGCGTCCAGCCGCAGCCGCCCGGCGTCGATCTGCTGCGCCGCCACCAGGGAGGTGAACAGCTTCGAGAGGGACGCCAGGTCGTAGACCGTGTCGGTACGGGCGGGCACGCGCTCCGCGGGGGGAAGTTCACGCCCGTCGGGCCCGTACCGCAGGGCGTCGCCGCGGGCGAGGCGGGCGACGACGGCGCCCTCGTGCGCGAGGAGCGCGGTGGCGCCGGGGAAGAGGTACCCGGCGCCGCGTGCCGGGTCGGTCCACTCGGTCAGCTGCCGCGCGAACGCGTCGAGGGGGCGGGGATCGAGGCCCGCCCGCCCGGGGGTGGTGCGGCGCAGCACCGTGCCGGCGGGGGCGAACCCCTCGTAGGGCCGGCCGAATCCGCGGCTGGAGCCGGGGAGCTGCGGTTCCGGTGCAGGGCCCGGGTCCGGGTCCGGGCCCGTGGTCGGTCCGCGTCCGGCGGCCGACGCCGACGGGACCGGCGCCCCAGGTCCCGACTCGGCCGCGCCTGGCGCCGAGGGAGTCGCCCTCGACAGGCTTGGCGCCGGTAGGGCAGGCAGCGAGCGCGCCGCGGCCGGCAGCGCGTGTGCCGCGCCCTGCGGCGGTGCCAGGAGCGCGGCGAGCGCGACGAGCGCCCTCGCCGGCGCGGTGACGTACGCACAAATCCGCACGCGGACTCCATCGACCTCGTAGCTGCCCGGGACGGTGCGTGGCTGCCGCTGACGGTGCCCTGCGCACGAACGTACGCGCGTCGGCCCGTGTGCGTCCCGGCGCGACACGTGCGGGACGTCGTTTCTCTGCGTCCCTACTCCCCGTCTGGCCGGGCCCTGGTGTGGCCCCGGCCGGGCGGCGGCTCATGGGGAGGCGTTCCGGCCCGCAGCGGTGTGCCCGCCACCGGGCATTCGTACGGACAGCCGGCCGCCTCGCCGGACCCGGGCTCCTCCGCCGGTTCCGGTGCGGGCCCGGCGTCCGTCTCCAGGACGTCGCGGTGGACGGTCGCCCAGGCGAGCAGGCCGCCGGCCGCCGCCAGGGCGGCCGTGATGAGCATGGCGGTGTGGAAGCCGTCCGCGAGGGCGCGCGGGTCCTGGAAGTCCCCGCCGCCGATGCCGGCCAGCAGGGGGAGGGCGGCGACGGCCGCGAGTTGGGCGAGGCGGGAGACGGCGTTGTTGACGCCCGAGGCGATCCCGGAGTGGCCGGGCGGTGCGGCCGACAGCGCCGTGGCGGTCACGGGTGCCACGGTGGTGGCCAGCCCGAGCCCGAAGACGAGGACTGCCGGCAGTACCGAGGTGGCGTAGCCGGCGAGGCCGTCGCCGTCGTCCACGCCGATGCGCAGCATCAGCAGCATGCCCGCGGCCAGCAGCAGGGGCCCCACGCTCAGGGGGAGCCGCGGGCCGACGCGCTGTGCCAGCGCGCCCGCTCGTGAGGAGAGCGCCAGCATCAGCAGCGTCACGGGCAGCGAGGCCGCGCCGGCCGCCAGCGGGCTGTAGCCCAGCGAGGTCTGGAGGAAGACGACGAGGAGGAAGAAGACGCCGCCCAGCGCGGCGTACACCACGAAGGTCACGGCGTTGGCGCTCAGGAACTGCCCGGCGCGGAAGACACCGGGAGGGAGCATGGGGCTCTCCGCGCGCCGTTCCGTGTGGACGAAACCGGCGAGCGCGGCGAGACCGGCGAGCAGCGCGAGGGCCGTCACCCAGCCGGGCGACTCGCCGCGGGGCCCCTCGATCAGGGCGTAGGTGACGCCGCCGAGCCCGGCCGTCACCAGCGCCGCGCCGCGCACGTCCAGGTGGCCCGCGGCGGTGGGGGCGCGGCTCTCGGGGACGTGGCGGGCGGTGACGGCGACGACCACCAGCCCGATCGGGACGTTGAGGAGGAAGATCCACCGCCAGGAGAAGGCGTCGATGAGCCAGCCGCCGAGCAGGGGGCCGAGCGCGGAGGCCACTCCGGTCAGCGCGGACCAGGTACCGATGGCCCTGGCCCGGTCGGCCGAACGGTAACTCGCCTGGATGAGGGCCAGGCTGCCCGGGGTGAGCAGCGCGGCGCCGACGCCCTGCAGCGCCCGGGCGAGGATGAGGGTCCCCGCGTCGGGGGCTGCCGCGCACAGCACGGAGGGCAGCACGAAGCAGCCGACGCCCAGAGTGAAGACGCGTCGGCGCCCGTACCGGTCCGCGAGGGAGCCGCCGAGCAGGATCAGCGCGGCGAGGGTGAGCAGGTAGCCGTCCAGCACCCACTGCAGCGCGGAGACGTCGGCGTGCACGTCCCGTCCGATCGCGGGGAGCGCGACGTTGACGACGGTGGCGTCGAGGAACCCCATGGCCGACCCCAGGACCGTCGCCGCGAGCAGCCACCGGCCCTCCGCGGACCGGAAGGCGACGCTCCCGGCGGCGGGTGCCGGACTCTCAGGCGCGTTCATCCATCCTCCCCGCCCTTCCGTCCCCTCCCGCTGTGTGTCCCGGCGGTCGCGCCGCCGGTTCCGGCCGCGCCCGAGCGGGTATCCCCGAGCCTGCCGGTCGGGACGATCGTACGGTGCGGGCAGCCGGAAGCCCCGCAAGGCGGCGGGCCTCGCGGGGCGCGGGCGGCACCTGTCAGCCGCAGTGCCGGGCCGTCCTGGTGCGCCTCGTCCCGCGCATGTGGGCGCCCGGCCGCGCGCTCTTCGCAACAGTTGCGCCACAGCGGACTTCCCTGCCTCCAGCACCAGTTCAAGATCCAGTAGGTTCACGTCGAGGGCCCCGGAGGGGGCCGCACGCAACGGGAGGGGAGCTGGGAATGGACCGGCGCAGATTTCTCAGGAACGCGGCAGTGGTGCCCGCCGCCGGAATGCTGGCGTACGCGGGTGGCACGGGCGTCGCCGTGGCCGAGGGCGCCACCCGCGAGCGCTCTCGCGCACGCCGGGGGCCGCAGGACTGGATGGCGGCGCTGGCGCCGTCGACAGCGCTGCACACGCTCACCATCCCCGGCACCCACGACTCCGGGGCACGGTTCGGCGGGCCCTGGACGGAGTGCCAGGACACCCTGATCGCCGACCAGCTCGCGGCCGGGGTCCGCTTTCTCGACGTCCGCTGCCGGGCCATCGACGGCGTGTTCGCCATCCACCACGGCGCCTTCTACCAGCACCTCATGTTCGGCGACGTGCTGATCGCCTGCCGCGACTTCCTGGCCGCGCATCCGGACGAGACGGTCCTCATGCGGGTCAAGCAGGAGTACTCCTCGGTCGGTGACGAGGAGTTCCGGCAGATCTTCGACGTCTACCTCGACGAGAAGGGCTGGCGCTCCCTCTTCCTGATGGAAGACACCCTGCCCACCCTGGGCGAGGCCCGCGGCAAGGTCGTCCTGCTGGCCGACAACGGGGGGCTGCCGGGGGTGCGGTGGGCCGACCCGGAGGTCTTCGACGTCCAGGACGACTACCAGGCGGAACCGTTCGCGAAGTACCCCAGGATCGCCGAGCAGTTCCGCCAGGCCGCCGCGGAGCCCGGGCCCTTCTACGTCAACTTCGTCAGCACGGCGGCCGGGCTGCCGCCCGCCTCGAACGCCGACCGCCTCAACCCGCAGGTGCGGGAGCTCCTCGACAGCTCCGAGTTCGCGGGCACGACCGGCCTCGGTATCGTGCCGATGGACTTCCCCGGGGCGGAACCGGGCCTTCTCGAAGCCGTCCTGGCCCACAACCCGACGAGCTGACTCGCGTCGCCTCCCGCCCCCTGTCACTACGCGGTGCGGGCGCGGTGCCGCCGGCACCCTGTCACTACGCGGGGGCCGGCGCGGTGCCGCCCGATCGGGTGAAGCCGCCCGTGGAACCGGTACCGGCCCGCCCGCGCCGCGAAGGTGCCAGTCATGCACTGGTACCCGCTGCGGCTCTCGACGCCCGTCAAACAGCACGTCTTCGGCGGCCGGGCCCTGCCCGACAGGCTCGGCCGCAGTGGCCTGCCCGACGGTCCTGTCGCCGAGACGTGGGAGGTCAGTGACGTCGAGGGGGACCAGGCCACCGTGGTCGACGGCCCGATCGCCGGCCGCTCCCTGCGCGAGCTGACCCTGCGCCACCCGGACGAACTGGTCGGGGACGGCTGGCGCGGGCCGCGCTTCCCGCTGCTGACGAAGTTCATCGACGCGCACCACGCGCTGCCCGTCCACCTCCATCCGGACGACGCCGACGCGCGCGGACGGGAGGGGGAACCCAACGGCAAGACCGAGGCCTGGCACATCCTGGACGCCGCCGAGGGGGCCACGGCCCTGGCCGGTGTGCGCCCCGGTGTCGGCCGGGAACAGCTGCGGCAGGCACTGCTGGCGCAGGACTTCGACGCGGTGCTGCGACGCCTGCCGGTGCGTGCCGGTGAGACCCTCTACGTTCCGGCAGGCACCCTGCACAGCTTCGGCCCCGGCACCCTCGTCTACGAGATCGAACAGACCTCCGACCTCCAACAGCACGCGATGCGCCACCGCATGGAGGACGGACGGCCGCTGGGCGACGCCGAGTGGCACGCCAACATCGAGGCGCTCCTCGACGAGTGGAACCCGCGGCCACGCCCCGCATTCCACCCCGGGCTCTCCCTTCCCGCGCCGCCGGGAGTGGAGCGGCGCGTCCTGTGCGCGGGACCGTACTTCGCGCTGGAGCGCCTGCGTACGCACCGGCCGCTGCCTCTCGTCCGCACCTTCGACGGCGCCGTCGTACTGAGCAACGCCGGGCCCGCGACGGACGTCCTCAGCGCCGGTGGCCGCCACACCCTCGAGGCGGCCGGGACGCTGCTCCTGCCCGCCGCGCTGCGCCGGGTGGAGATCACCGCCCCTGCCGACGTCCTGCTGGGCTTCCTGCCCGACCTGGACCGGGACGTGCGCGGTCCCCTGCGCGAGGCAGGGCACGGCGAGAGGGCTGTGGCCGCGCTCGGAGAGGGGCTGTGAGCGCGGGCCGACCACCGCTGTGCTCGCCGTCGCCGCGGCCTCCTATGCTCGCCGGGTGAGTACCACGAGCCGCACCCGTCCCCTCCGTGACATCTTGCGTTCCTGGGCCGTGCTGCCGCAGGCCGACCCGCGCGCGCCTGCCGACCCGCGCGCGGCCACAGGGCTCCCCGAGCGGCCCGCCCCGCGCGCGCCGCTGCTGACGCCGCGCGCCGCCGACCTGGTACTCACAGGGCTCGTACTGCTCGCCTCCGTCTGGAACAGCCTCAAGAATCCCTACCTCGGCCCTGCCACTCCCTGGGCGAACGTGGTGCTCGCCGCCGTGAGCGCACTGCCGCTCCTCGCGCGGCGCCGGATGCCCGAACCGGTGCTCGCCGCCGCGCTCCTCGCCGACGCCCTCCATGTCTCGATGTTCGTGACGCCGTGCGCCTACTACGCCGAGGGCGCCTACCGCGGCCCGCGCAGCCGCCGGACCGCGTGGGTGGCCGCCGGGGCGGGCCTGGTGATGACCGCGCCCCGCAGCGTCGACGCGTGGTCCAACCCGCGGGTGCTGGTGACCTGGTTCACGGTGAACTTCGTCCTGGTCGTACTGGTGCCGCTGCTGCTGGGGATGTACGTGGGGCAGCGGCGAGCCGTCCTCGCGGGCCTCGTCGAGCGCGCCGAGCGCGCCGAGCGCGAACAGCGGCTGATCGCCGAGGCCGCGCGGGCCGAGGAGCGGCAGCGGATCGCCGGGGAGATGCACGACGTGGTGTCCCACCAGGTGAGCCTGATCGTCGTACACGCCAACGCGCTCGGCGCCGTGGCCCACGACGCCGAGGTGACGACCGACACGGCCCGGATCATCCAGACCGCCGGGCGGCGCGCCCTGACCGAACTGCGCGAGATGCTGGGCGTCCTCAGAGACGGTCCGGACACGCAGGCGAAGAGGGCGCCGGAACCCGCGACTGACCGTCCGGAGCCCGCGACTGACCGTCCGGAGCCCGCACGAGTCCTGGCGCGGCCCGAGGGCGCCGACGCCGGTGCCGTCGCGGACGGTGCCGATCCGTCCTCCGCTCCCGGAGAACGGCGCCCTTCCGACGCGGTGGTCGGACGGATCACCGAACTCGCCGACAGTTCCAGGACCGCCGGGCTGCCGGTCAGCGTGCACGTCGAGGGCGGGCCGCGGGCGCTGCCCGAACCGGTGGAGAGAGCCGCCCACCGCGTGGTGCAGGAGGCACTGACCAACGTGCACAAGCACTCACCGGGTGCCACGACGGACATCCGCCTGGCGTTCACCTCCGAGGCCGTACGCGTCGGGATCGTCAACGGCCCGCCGGGGCGTCCCGTGGACGCCGCACCCGACGGTCAGGGGCCGCTGCTGCCCAGCGGGGGGCACGGACTGCTCGGGCTGGCCGAGCGGGTACGGCTGAGCGGCGGCACCATCGATTCCGGGCCCACCGGTGACGGAGGCTTCCGGGTCGACGCCGCGCTGCCCGCCGGCGGGGCCGCGGACTGAACTCGGGCCCGCGGACTGGACTCGGGCCCGCGGGCTGGACTCGGGTCCGCGGACTGAACTCGGGCCCGCGGACCGAACGCGGGCCCGAGCGCGCCGAGCGGATCTTCAGGAGGGCAGGGCGGCGAGCCAGTCGGTCAGCAGCTCGTTGATCTCGGCGGGGCGTTCCTGCTGGATCCAGTGGCCGCAGTCCTCCAGGATCCGGCTGGTGAGCAGCCCCGGCAGGGTGGTGGGGTAGGCGGCGATCGCGTCGGACATCCAGGTGGTGGAGGCGTCCCGTCCGCCGCCTGCGAACAGCGCGGGCTGGGAGACGGGGGCGCCGTTGAAGGAGGCGAGGTCCGCCCAGTCCCTGTCCATGTTCCGGTAGCGGTTCAGTGCCCCGGTCATGCCGGTCCGCTCGAACTCCCCGGCATAGACGTCGAGATCGTGCCGGCCGAGCCATCCGGGCAGCTCGCTGGGGAAGCGCTCACGCAGTGTTCCGCCCGCGCCGACGAAGTGCGGGTCGGGTGCGTCGGAGGGCGGCATCGTGTCGGCCGACAGAGCGGCGTAGATGCCCGCGAGCCAGCCGCGTACGTCCGGCTCGATCTCGGCCTCGGCACGGCCGGGCTCCTGGAAGTAGGAGACGTAGAACTCCTCCCCGCCCATCTGCGCGAAGACCTCGCTCGGGCGTGGACCGCCGTGCGGCGCGTAGGGGACGCTCAGCAGTCCCACCGCGCGGAAGACGTCCGGTTCGAGCAGCGCCGAGTCGGCGGCGATGGCAGACCCCCAGTCGTGCCCGACGATCACGGCCGACCGCTCGCCCAGGGCGCGTACCACCGCGACGTTGTCCTCCACCAGCGCGCGCATCCGGTAGGCGGCGGGGTCGGAGGGCGCGGACGAACGGCCGTACCCGCGGACGTCGAGGGCGACTGCCCGATAGCCCGCGGCGGCCAGCACCGGCAACTGGTGCCGCCACGAGTACCAGGACTCGGGGAATCCGTGGACGAGCAGCACCAGTGGTCCTGTGCCCTGCTCCACCAGATGGGTTCGGCCCGCGGGGGTCGGCACCAGGCGGTGGGTGACGTTCATGGTGTGCGAGGGCATCGGTCCTCCTTGTGTTCCGGCCGGGCCGCCCGAGCCCGTGCACCCGCAGGGCACGTCCCGTGCGCCGGACGCGTGCCGCGCCGGACGCGTTCCGCACCGGATGTCCCGGTCCGGCAGGCGGCGGTTCACGACTGATCCTGCGGGGCCGTGCACGGATCCACGAGGCTTTTTGCCGCTCCGGCAAACGGGTACCGCGGTGCGGAGCCGCGGCCCGCTCGACGCCCCGCGCCCGGGTCGCCTGCGGGGCGCACCCGGCCAGGGGAGGATCGAGTCGACGTAGCCGCCGTCCACGCGCGCACGGCTCCGCCCGTGGTGGCCGACGCGAGCCGGGTGGCCTCTTACTTGGGTGCGGGCGGGTGAAAGGGGGACCGGTGGTCCCTGGACAAGTGCTGCCTTCCTCCCGCCACCGGGGAGCGACACCGTGGAGAGGGAGAAACCCACCACAACGAAGGACGGCCACCATGACCCGTATCGCTCTCGTCACCGGCGCCAACCGCGGGCTGGGCCGCAGCACCGCACTGCACCTCGCCGAGGCGGGCACCGACGTCCTGCTCACCTACCGCTCGCACGCCGACGAGGCGGAGGCGGTCGCGGAGCGCGTCCGCGCGCTCGGCCGGACGGCGGTGACCCTGCGGCTGGACACCGCCGACACCTCCGCCTTCTCCGACTTCGCCACGGCCGTGCGCCACGCCCTGAAGCGGCACTGGGACCGCGAGGACTTCGACGCCCTGGTCAACAACGCGGGCCACGGCGTCCAGAAACCGTTCGCCCAGACCACCGAGGAGGACTTCGACGGGCTGATGGGCGTCCACGTCAAGGGCGTCTTCTTCCTCACCCAGGCCCTGCTGCCCCTCCTCAGGGACGGGGGACGCATCCTCAACGTCTCCACAGGACTGACCCGCTTCATCGCCGCCGAGACCTCCGCGTACGCTGCGGCCAAGGGCGCCGTCGAGGTGCTCACCCGCTACCTGGCCAAGGAGCTGGGGCCGCGCGGCATCGCCGTCAACGCCCTCGCACCGGGGGCCACCGCCACCGACTTCAACGGCGGCTCCGTACGCGACCACGCGGCGGCGCGGACCGCCCTCGGCACGGTCACCGCCATGGGCCGGGTCGGTGAACCGGACGACATCGGGGCCGCCGCCGCGGCCCTGCTCGCCCCGGGCACCGCCTGGATCACCGGGCAGCGCGTCGAGGCGTCGGGCGGCATGCTGCTCTGACGTGCGCTCCCAGAGCCGCTCCGAGGAAGGAAGAACAGTGGACCGAGCACAGCTCGCGGACTTCCTGCGCGTCCGGCGGGAAGCCCTCCAGCCCGAGGACGTGGGGCTGCCCCGCGGCCCGCGCCGGCGCACCCGCGGGCTGCGCCGGGAGGAGGCGGCTGCGCTGAGCGGCATGTCGACCGACTACTACGGCCGCCTCGAACAGCAGCGTGGACCGCAGCCGTCCCCCGCGATGCTCGCGGCGATGGCCTGCGGGCTGAGGCTGTCCCTGGCCGAGCGCGACCACCTCTCCGCATCGCCGGGCACAACGCCCCACCGCGGCTCGGCTCCGACCACCTCGCACCCGGGCTGATGCGCATCCTCGACCGGCTCGGTGACACCCCCGCGCAGGTCGTCACCGACCTGGCCGAGACGCTGTGGCAGACACCGCTGGCCGCGGCGCTGGTCGGGGACGAGACGCGCCTCGCCGGGCCGAACCGCAGCCTCCTCCGCCGCTGGTTCACCGACCCCGCCGCCCGGCTGCTCTACCCGGAGGAGGACCACCCCCGGCACAGCCGGTTCTTCACCGCCGAGCTGCGCGGCGCCTACTCGCGGCAGGGCCGCGGCAGCCGGGCCGAGGCCCTCGTCGAGGAGCTGCTGGAGACCAGCGAGGAGTTCGCCCGCTGGTGGAGCGCCCACGAGGTCAGCGCGCCCCGCGTCGATCCGAAGAGGTTCCGCCACCCCGAACTCGGCGTCCTTGAGCTGCAGTGCCAGGTCCTCCTCGATCCGGAGCAGGCGCAGGCGCTCCTCGTCTACACGGCGACGCCCGGCACCGAGAGCGACGAGAAACTCCGCCTCCTTCCGGCTACCGCCCCTCGCCCGGCGGGCACCTGACCGCGGCGCCCGGAAAGCGGCTGCGCGAAGTGGCCGCGACGAGAGGCGGCCCGGCCGGCTCACGCGTCCAGGACGGCCGGCTCCAGCGTGACGGTCGCGGTCAGGGAATTGGCGATGAAGCAGCCCTCGTGTGCCCGGGCGAACAGCTCCCGCACCCGCTCGTGATCGGTGCCCGGGGAGACCCGGATCGCCGGTGCCAGCCTGATGCGGCCGATCCGGGCGGGCTGCCGGGCGTCGTCCATCGTGCCCTCGGCCTCCTCCTCGTAGTCCACCACGTCGATCCGGTGCCGGGCGGCCAGCGCGAGGAAGGAGAGCAGCTGGCAGGAGGCGACCGCCATCACGAGCAGCTGTTCCGGGTTGAGCCGTTCGCCGTCTCCGCGGAAGGCCGGGTCGGCGCTGAGGTCCACCCGTGCGGCGGCAGGCGGCGCGACCGCCTGGTGCTCCCTCGGGTAACTCTCGTAGCCCGGCCGGGTCGAACCGTTCCAGACGAGATGTGTGGCGTAGGAGTGCACAGTCATGACGGCAGGCTCGCACGGTGACGTTTCGGCCCCGGCCGAACCGGCGGACCCGCACGCGGCGCAGGAACGGCCGCACCCGCCTCCTCGCCCCGGCCGCTCGTCGCCTCGGCCTACTCGCCGCCGCTCGTCGCCCTGGCCTACTCGCCGCCGCCCACTTCGAACAGCAGGAAGAGGAAGCCGGCCAGCAGATGACCGGCCACCACGTAGACGAAGAGCCGCAGCGCCAGACCGCGCGGGAAGCGCCCGTAGCCGCGCTCGACGCCCGGTTCGTCCCTGGGCTTGCGGGGGCGTGCCGGCCGGTGCGGAGGGTGGGGAGC
>NZ_JASKYT010000226.1:0-11223 GCF_041028275.1 Streptomyces sp. PU-14G | reverse complement strand
GAGCAGGCCTGTGAGTCCGGTGGATCCCGTAAGCAGGCCCGTGAGCCCCATGAGCCCCCCCCCGCCCGTACCACCGAAGGAGCCTTTGCCCTCGTCGCCGGGGCCGCCACTACCGCCCAAGACCCCGCTGGATGTGCCCGATGCCGCACCCAGTCACGACCGGAGTGCCTCTCTCGCCGGTCGCGAGCCGTCTTCCCCTGCCGGCCCCGTGAGCCCCGTGAGCCCCGTAAGCCCTGCGAGCCCCGTGAGCAGGCCTGTGAGTCCGGTGGATCCCGTAAGCAGGCCCGTGAGCCCCATGAGTCCGCCATCGCAGCCCGCATCGCCCGCCTTCAGCTCCGAGGTGGCCAAGCAGTCACTCGGACACCACCGCTCCAGCAGCGAGGCACCGGGGCCGGGCTCTTCGACGTCGCAGTCCGCGTCGCCGTACCGCGCGCCCGCGGTGCAGCAGGCCAACACCGCGAAGCAGTGGCAGACGCGGAGCAGGTAGACACCAGCACGCGACTGGCCGGCGGTGCACTCGCACCGCCGGCCAGTCAGCTGTCCCGGCTACCGCACAGACGCGGCACCCGATGCGGCGTGCCGGTGGTTACCTCGTTCAACCGCGCCTCCCCTTGGGCGCGGGCGAAGGCGAGCGCGACTGACCCCCATAGGGGTTCTGCCACTGGCTGTAGTTGACGCTGTAGCTCTGCTGGCTGTAGCTGCCACCTCCGGGAACATGAGAGCTCCGGCGCTGCACACCGGGTTGGCTCGTCTGCGCCGACGTCTGGTAGCCCTCCTCGCCGGCAGCCGCACGTCCGCGCCCGGACGGCCGGTAGCTCACCTGGGGCTGATAGGCGTTCACGGAGGCTGCCGATGGATTGTTGGTGGGCGGGCCCGGGCGGTAGGCCAGCGTGCTGCTCCGGCCGTACGCCGGATGGGAGGGCTGGCTCTGATGTGCGGCGAGCGCCAGGTCCGACTGGGCCTGCCGCGCCTCCGGCATGTTGTACAGGGGAAGGATGTTCCCCTGCTCCTGCTGTTGCTGCCGCTGGGGCAGGTGGTTGTACGCCCACGTCGCCCCGGCGGCTGTCAGCGCGCCGGCGCCCTGAGTGGCCCACGCCCACCTGGGGGTCTGGATCAGACCGGAGGCCCCGATACCGTAGGCCGCCTGGCCTGCCGCGTTCAGCGCGGCCAACCCGTAGTGCGCGTAGGTCGCGTTCGGTGTCGTCGCCAACTGTGTGAGCGGCACGAGGGAGTTCACGGTGACACCGCCGAGGCCGTACATCCGTGAGCCCCATGTGTTCGCCGGCGCGCTCGGGGGATTCCCGAGGATGCCGATGCCCTGCCCCGCGAAGGCCGCCCCACCGATGTCTGTCCCGATCGTGACCGCGTTTTCCCTGCCCCAGCGCCGGATGCCACTGGCGAGCTGGGTTGCGCTGTCCGGGAACCAGCGCCACTCCCGCGCCCGCTCGTCGAAGTTGCTGGTGTAGGCCTGCGAGCCGCGGAGGTAGTGCCACGTCCGGGTGGCGGAGTGGTACCACGGCATCTCCTGCGGCGCGTCCCGGAGCGTGCTCGGCAGATCGTCCGCGGAACCTGAGCTCGCCGTGCTGGCCGGGCTGCTGGGCAGTTGCGACAGGCGGTCGACGGCCTCGTCCAGAGCGGGGACGTCGGTGCCGCTGCTGCCGCTGCTGCCGCTGCCGTCCGAGCTCGGAGAACCCCGGCGATCGGAGGTCTCGCCACGGGAACGGTGGCTTCGGTTGCTGCGCGAGCTGGTCGTGGGCTCGGGGTCCCTGCGGGAGCCCCGGCTGCTGTGCGAGCTGGTCGTGGCCGCGGAGTCCCTGCGGGACCCTCCGCCGCTGCGACGTGAGCTGGTGGTGGGTTCGGGGTCCCTGCGGGACCGCCCGCTGCTGCGTGAACTGGTCGTGGCCACCGATTCCCTGCGCGACGACCTGCCCGACGAACTCGCCACCGAGGGCGGGAACCCGCCGGGCATCACCGGCAGTTCTTCCCGCTCCTTTCCCTTCTTCTTTTTCCTGTCGTCCGAATCCTTCCCCATGCCGGATCTCCTCCAGGCTGACAAGGAGCGCGCCGTGACCGACGGCTCCGCATGCAGAATCGTTCCTCAAGTACGGAATCCGGCCCCTGACGGTTCAAGGTCGCCCTGCCCCCTCGCCGAGCGGCGAGGGGGTGAACCCCTGCGGCGCGCGACCCGTGGTGTTCCTCGATGCTCACATCGAGAAGTGACCGCGGAAGCCGAGGCCGAGGTCGAGGCCGAGACCGAGGCCGCACCGCAGGGCCCGTGCGCGAGACGAGGGCGCCGGTGGTTGCCGCCACACCCGGGAAGGCGCGGCGCATCCGGGACGTGGACGCGCTGCGCGGCTTCGCCCTGCTCGGCATTCTGCTCGTCAACGTCCAGACGATGGCGGGCCCGTACGCGGGCCAGTGGGCATCCGGGACGGTGGCGGAGAGGGCTGCCGCCTGGCTCGTGACCGCGCTGATGAGCAGTAAGTTCTACCTGCTCTTCGCCTTCCTGTTCGGGTACAGCTTCACCCTTCAGGCCCGCTCGGCCGAGCGGGCGGGAGCCGGGTTCGCGGGGCGGGTGCTGCGCCGGCTGCTGTGCTTGTGGCTGCTGGGGCTCGCGCACGCCGTGCTGTTGTTCCCGGGCGACATCCTCATGACCTACGCGGTGCTGGGATTCGTGCTGTTCGCGATGCGTGGCGTGGCGCCTCGGGTGGCCGTTCGCGCCGCGGTCGTGTTGGTCGTCTGCCTCGGTGTCCTGCTGCTCGGGAGGGCAGCGCTCACCCTCGGCACCACGGTGCCGGGCGGAGGCGCCGGGGCCGACACCGGCACTGCCGTAGCCGCGTACCGAGGTGGCCCGGCCTCCGTCGTGCACGCCAATCTGCGGCAGTGGCGCGGCATGCTCGCCGGGGACCTCCTGTACATGCCGCACATCCTGGCGGCCTTCCTGATGGGGCTGGCCGCGGGCGAACGGCAGGTGCTCGCGGAGTTCGACCGGTACCGCGGCCTGGCCCGGCGATGGGTCGTGTACGGGCTGCCGGCAGGCCTGGCCGGTGGTGCGCTGACGGCGGTGTGCCGCAACGGGCCGCTGGACGGGCGCTGGAGCGGAGTCGGCGCGGCCGTCGGTGTGTTCGCCGCCCCGGTCCTGGCCGCGGCGTACGGCTGCGGGCTGCTGCTGTCGCTGCGTACGCGCCACGGCCGGCGGGCCGCTGAGGTGCTGGCCGCCGCCGGCCGGACGGCGCTCACCAACTACCTGACGCAGTCACTGGTGATGGCGCTGGTCTTCACCGGTTACGGTCTCGCTTCGTACGGGCGCGTCGGCCTGGTGCCCGTACTGGCCGGCTGCTTCGCCCTCTGTGCCGGGCAACTGGCGCTCAGCGTGTGGCTGGTGCGGCGCTTTCGCTACGGCCCGGTCGAGTGGGTCCTGCACACCGTGACACGGGGACGCGGGATCTGACCACGTCGGCCGGACGGCTCATCAGGACATCGCGAGGGCGTCACTATGGCATTGCTGGGTGTCCTGGGTGCGCTGGGTGTATGAGGGCTGCACATTGGTGACGCCTTCCCGCAGTCGGGATGCCGGTGGCTGGCCGCCTGAGCCTGAGTGCGGTCGGTGATAGTTGTAGTGGACGTTCCCGGTGGAGGAGAGCCGGGAGAAGCCGTCGATGGCCGAATGCAGATAGGTGTACTCGCGCCCTGTCCCCGCTGACTGGGCGCGACCTGCGACCTGCGACCTGCGATCTGCGACCTTGGCCGTGCCGGGTCACGGTGCGCCTATTCACCTTGAACCCCGAGTCGGCGAGCTCGTCGGTGATGCGCTGGGCGGACCACTTGTGCTCGCGCCGCCACGTCTCCATGCGCTCCACGAGGCGTCGCCGCCCTTCGACGGAGAGCGGAGCGTTGGCGTGGCTCGCCGGGAAGGCAGATCGCGGCACTCGGCGGGTCATCGGGTCGGGGCCGCTTCCCGCTCAGTCGTGGGGGTGGGGCTTTCGCGGGGCAGCCAACGCAGAGCGAGGAGACCAAGGAGGAGATGCAGTGAGGCGGCGGTTGCTGCGGCGATGTGCAGGCCGGTGAGGAAGGCGGCCTTGGCGTCGGTCACGAGTCTCGGTGTCAGATCGGGGAACTGGAGTGTCTCGCCGAGGGTGGGCGCGAGGTCGGGACCCTGGAACCGGAAGAGCAAGGCGGCCAGCGATCCGAGCAACGCGATGCCGAGCGCATTGCCGATCTCATTGCTGGTCTCAGCGATCGCACCCGCTGATCCGGCGCGCTCAGCAGGAACCGCAGCGACGGCAGTGTCCGCGACGACAGCGAACGAGATGCCATAGCCGACGCCCGCAACGGCGGTTGAGGCGATGTACCAGCCGATGCCGCCGGTGACCGCGGTGGGAAGCAGCAGGAGCAGACCGGCGGCGATCGAGAAGTGGCACACGAGCAGTGCGGTGCGCTTGCCGACGCGGTCGACGACCATCGGGGTGATGATGCAGGTCCCGGTCAGCACGACCGCTCCGGGAAGCGCCAGAAGTGCTGCGTGGAGGACGGGGATGTCGAGCACGGACTGCAGATAGATCCCGGCCAGATAGGCGGCGGCCGACCAGGCTGCAAGCGGCAGCAGGCCGGTGATGATGGCGACGGTGAACGTCCGGTCGCGGAAGAGCGAGAAGTCGATGAGCGGGTGTTCCAGTCGTCGCTGCCGGAGACCAAACCATGTCAGTACGGCGGCGCCCAGGGTCGCGGCGGCGACAGCGGACAGCGTCAGACCTTCGGCGGCGGCGTGCTTGATTCCGTAGATGACCAGCAGCAGACCGACAGCGGAGGTGGCGACGCTGACTGCGTCGACGCGCCCAGGTCGAGTGGCTCGGACCTCGCGCAGCAGATCGGGCGCGAAGCAGAGGAACAACGCGATGACGGGCAGGTTGACCAGGAACACCGATCCCCACCAGAAGCGCTCCAGGAGCACGCCACCGATGACCGGACCGACCGCGAAGCCCGCTGCGAACGCCGCGGCGAAGATGCCGATGGCCTGTGCTCTCTTCTTCGGGTCGGCAAACAACTCGCTCAGGACCGCCAAAGCTGAGGGGAGCAGCGTCGCGCCGGCGATCCCCATCACGGCGCGGGCGGCGATGAGCAGCTCGGGCGTGGGGGCGAACGCGGCGGCCACCGAGCCGAGGCCGAAGAAGGACGCACCGATCATGAGGAGTCGAAGGCGTCCGCAGCGGTCGCCGATGTTCCCGAACGCGACAAGCAGGGACCCGACGGCGAAGCCGTAGATGTCCAGGATCCACAGGGCTTGGTCGGCGCTGGGGTTCAGCGCCTGGCTGACTCGGGGCATCGCGAGGAACAGGATGGATCCGTCCATCGAGACCAGCAGCACCGGCCCCAGGACGACGACCAGACCGAGCCAAGCGCGGAGGGGGCCAGGTTGGGCCCCGGCAGCAGGGTGTTGAGTCATGCCGTCAACGCTGCGGGTCGCCGACAGGGCCGGCCAGACACCTGGTGTGGGTACACCCAGCAGGTGCACCCACACGGCCGCGGCCGTGTTTACGCTCGACGGCATGGAGAGCCTCGGAGCATTCTTGAAGAGCCGTCGCGATCAGGTCACCCCGGATGCCATCGGGCTACGCACCTACGGCAACAGCCGGCGCGTTCCTGGCTTGCGCCGCGAGGAGCTGGCTCACCTCGCCGGCGTGAGCGCCGGCTACTACACGCGGCTTGAGCAGGACCAAGCCGGTACGGCCTCCACGCAGGTCCTCGACGCCTTGGCCCGGGTGTTGGACCTGGACGAGGTCGAGAAAGTCCATCTGCACAACCTCGCCCGCCAAACCAACCGGACCGGCCTCGTCGAACCACCTGCCGAACAGCCCCATCCCCGTGTCCTGGCGTTGCTCGACTCGCTCGGCGAGGCCACCCCCGCGATCCTGCTCGGCAGGCGCGGCGACGTGCTCGCCTGGAACCGCACCGGTCACGCGTTGCTCGCCGAGCACGTGGACTTCAACGCGCCGGAGAGTCCGGACCAGCGTCCGTCGATCCCGCGCATGTTCTTCCTGGACTCGCTGACCCGCGACCTGCACCGCAACTGGGACGAGCTCGCCCGCGTCCACGTCGCCTACCTCCGGCTCACAGCCGGCAGATTCCCCACTGACGCACGCCTCGCGAACCTCATCGGCGAACTCACCATGCGCAGCGACCAGTTCGCCCAGATGTGGGCCTCCGGAGAGGTCGCAGACTGCACCACCGGCGACATGCATCTACAACACCCGACCGTCGGCACCGCGAGCGTCGCCTACCAGGTGTGGCTCCAGCCGGACAGTCCGGACCACCGCCTTGAGATCTACACCCCCAACGACGTCACCTCAGCAGACGCACTCCAACTCCTCACACGCCGCATGACAGGCGGAGGCACGACGCCACCGGCACAGACTCCGAGACGCTTCCGCTAGGACGTCGCTTCCCGGGTCCACCTGAACCCCTCGTCGGGGAAGGCGGGGGGCGCGGGGCTCTCCGTCCGGCCACCGTGGTCGACGTACCCTTCGCCGTCCGGGTACGCCACGTTTCCCGGCCAGGGCCCGCTCTCCCGGAACGTGGCGTACCCGGCGTGTGCGGCGTCCGCCGGGTAGCCGCTTTCTCCCGGGTAGTCCGTACCGGGGTAGTCCGTACCGGGGTAGTCCGTACCCGGATACGCGGCGTCGCCCTGGTACGAGGTGTCTCCCGGGTACGCGGCGTCTCCCGGATACGCGGTGTGCTCGACGCCGAGGCCCATACCGGCCGGCGCCGCGTCGGCCACCGTAGGCCCGGCCCACGCCCGTGCCGCGCGCTGGGTGATCGCCTCCGTCTCGGCCTTGGCCGCTGCCGAGATCACCGCGGCGTCGGGCTCCTTGTACCAGGGGCGGAGCCGGATGAGCGCGGGCTTCACGCCGGTGGCCAGCAGCAGTGCGGTGCCCTTGGGGAGGGCGCGGATCTTGTCCGGTGGCAGGATCGGGTCGAGCCGGTAGGAGACCGAGCGGGAGCCGCCGTCCCTGCTCTTGGAGTAGGACGAGGTCTTCACATCGTGCTGGCCGACGAGCTTGGAGACCTTGTCGACGAAGTCGGCGTCGTCGAGCCCGGCCCCCAGCAGCTTGACGGTGGCGGCGCTCCACAGCGCGTCCATGCCGGCTTCCCCCCACACCCGGGAGCCCTGGCGGTAGCTCTGCAACAGGGTGACGACGTTGATACCGCGGGAGCCCAGGTGGCTGTAGAGGTCGGGGAGGTCGGAGATGCGGCAGACGTTGGCGGCCTCGTCCAGCACGGCGGTCATCGGGGGGTCGAGGCGACCGCCCATGCGCTCGGCGGCTACCACCCCGGCGCGCAGGGTGGCGTCGGCGAGTCCTGCGATGACACCGGCGGCGGAGCCTCCGCCGTCCTTGGAGAGCAGGTAGAGGGTGTCGCGCCCGAGCACGTGTGCGTGCGGCCGGAACTCCGGCAGCGCGGGGTCGGGCGTGACCCAGGCGGCGATCTCGGGGTCGAGCAGGCAGGCGACGCACTGCCTGGCGGTCTCGAAGATGCCGTCGCGGGTCTCGACCGCGCCGCGCACCGTGCCTTGGAGCTGGTCGGCCATGGCGGTCATGTCGGCGTCCCGCAGCAGGTCGACCGGGGTGCGGTCGGCCGGGTCGGCGAGCCAGCCGAGCAGTTCGGTGACCGAGGCCCCGCCCCGCGCCGCGGCGAGGAACAGCGCCGTGATGGTGTTCTGGGCCGCCGAGATCCAGAAGTCCTTCTTGGAGGCGTCGTCGTTGACGGAGGCGACGAAGTGTCCTGCCAGCCGCCGGGCGCCCTCGATGGTGTCGCAGTCGGCCAGCATGTCCCACCACATGGCGCGGGGGGAGTGGGCGATGCCCTGCGGGTCGAACGTCCAGACGGTGCCGGCCTGTTCACGTGCGGCCCGGGTGACGGCGTAGACGTCCGACTTGTTGGACGTCAGCAGCACGGCGCCGCGCGCCCGCAGTACCCGGGGGACGGCGATCCCGGTGGACTTTCCGGCGCGCGGCGCCATCAGGTCGAGCTCCACGTCCTCGAAGGAGGAGCGCAGTTCGGGGCCTTTGGGCTCCAGGTCGCCGAGCAGGTTGCCGGTCTCGTCCGGGTGCAGCTGGTCCTGGCCCTTGAGGGAGGGGCGCAGTTCGCGGGCGCGTGCCGCGATGCCCCGGGGGCACATCGCGGCCAGTTCCTTGGCCCCTGCCAGCCCCTTCGTGCGGGAGGAGCGCTGCGTGCCGCCCAGCACCCTGCGCACGGCGAGGGCCGGCAGCACGGCGAACGTGCCGAACACCACGCAGATCCCGGTCCACACCGCGAACGGCGACGCGTCAGGCCACAGTTCCCTCGGGCCGTGGGTGAGGAGGGGGGCCAGCAGTACGGGGGAGAAGGCCGGAGGGTGCCAGCCCGCACCGCTCAGCAGCGCGGCGCCCAGCGTCCCGCCGAACCAGACGCCTCCCGACGTCATCAGGGCCAGGGCCACGACCCCGACGATGGCCCAGGGCCAGTGCTCGTTTCCGGCTCTTCCGCTCACGCGGTCCTCCTGTCGGGATCCGCTCCGCTGACGGGTGCAGGTCCACCGACCGGACCCGGTCCGTTGACGGGACCCGGTCCGTTGACGGGGCCCGGTCGGTGGACGGGGCCCGGTCCGCCCGGTCCGTTGACCGGAACCGGCCCGCTGTCCAGAGCCGGTCCGTTGACGGGGCCCGGCCCGGCGGTCGGTACCTGTGGGACGCCGGCGGTCCCGGGTCCGGCCTCGGTCCCGGTCCCGGCCTCGGTCCCGGCCCCCGAGCCGGGCTCCGCCTGCTGCGCGGGGGCGTCGTTCTGCACCCAGCGGATGTTGGTGTCGTGCAGTCGGCGTTCGGTGTCGGTGATGGCGACCTTGATGGGGAGTCCGGGCCGGCCGCCCACCTTGATCAGGAAGCGACCGCGGCCCGGCGGTTCCTCCCGGTCCCCGGTCACGGCCCAGCCCGGCGGCGAGGACCAGGAGGAGACCAGTTCGATCTCCCGCTGGGAGAGCCCGACGATCTTGCCCAGCTCCTCCATCTCCGCCCGCGGCAGCCCCGCGCACACGACCATGCCGGCGCGCTCGACGAAGCCGCGCGCCTTGGCCCGGTCGGCGTCGGTGCCCAGGGACTCCGCGTCCTTGAGCGTGTGCGTGATCTTGGCGTCACCCATGCCGAGCGTGCGGTTGAGGCGGGTGAGCGCGTCGATGCGGTCGACGATGCCGGAGGCGGCGCGCAACGGCCGCCACAACTCGTCGAGCACGGTGAAGAACCAGCGCCGCGGGGTGAGGCCCTCGTCGGCCAGCGCGTGGGACGCCGCCACCGAGCCGAGCCCGTCGGACCAGGCGGCCAGCATCGCCGCCGCGGTCAGCTGGGTGTCGGCCTCGCCGATGCGGGAGATGTCGATGCACACCGCGGGCGCGTGCAGGTCGACCCGGGTCGAGGTCTCCGAGGCGAAGGTGTCGCCGAGCGGGCCGTCGAGGATGCCCAGCAGCGAACGGTGCAGCGGATCGACCGCGTCGCGGTACCGCGCCTCGTCCCCGCGGTCCAGCGTCACGGCACGGACCCGGTCGGGGCCCTCGCTCAGCACCCTGAGCACGTCCGGCAGCAGCGGGGCCTGGCCCGGGGCCGTGCGTTCGCGCAGATGGTGCAGCACGGCGGACAGCACGGCCTGTTCGTGGTCGTCCATGGGCCGCCCGCGGACGATGGTGATCAGCGCGGCGACCATGTTCAGCACGCGGCCGTGTGCCTCGGCCTTCAGCGCCTCACCGGCCTTGCCGCCGATCTTGGCGGCGACCGTACCCATGGCGCCCGGGTCGAGCAGGTTGATGCCGCCCGTGCCCCGGCCGATGGAGATGACCTGGCCGCCCAGGGCCCGTACGGTGTCCGCGTAGTCGGGCTTGAGGTCGCCGAGCACCAGGGGCACCACCCCCGTGGCGGACAGTCCGATCAGCATCCGGTTGACCAGCGTCGACTTGCCCAGGCCCGGCATGCCGAGCATGAACAGCGACGGGTTGGAGATGTAGCGCGCCCTGGTGAACCAGGAGAGCGGATCGCCGCACACGGTCGCGCCGGTGTGCAGGTGCTGCCCCAGCGGGACGCCGGACATCGGGGCGCCGGAGCCCGCGGCGAACGGCCACAGGCCGCACGCCTGCACGGTCGTCGCCCGCCACATCGTGGGCGGGTCCATGCCGCCGACCTGGCCGCCACCGGGCCCCGGCCAGCCGCGCGAGGGAGCCATCCGCTCCCGTGGCGGCGCCTTCTGCTGCTTCCCTGGGCCCTTTCCGCCGGGCCTTTGCGCACCGAGGGCTGCCTCGGCGTGCTGCTGGTTCCTCGCGCGCGGACTCACAGCGCCTCCCGCAGGTCGCGGGGGACCAGGGTGAGCTCCCACGGCAGGATGCCGGTGGGGAGGGTGCAGCTGAAGGCCGCGGCCTGCATCCGGTCGGCCGGGCGCATCGACAGCCGCGCCGCCCCCTGGAGGTTGCGCATGGCCGCGCTGGCGTCGGCCAGTTCCTCCTCGTCGTCGACGGTGACGGTGAGCATCAGCGAGAACTCCACCAGGCCCGCGCCGGTCGCCTCCTCCTGCGCCGTCTGCTCGGCCGCGCGCACCTCGGTGGCGGCCCGCGCCTGGACCATGCCCCGTCCGGAGGTGGCCATGAACTGTGCCGCGCGCCGGTCGACCTCCACGATCCGCGCGGAGGTGGCGGGGTCGATGGGCCGGTAGAGCAGGGCGACCCGCTTGCGGCGGGTGCCTGGTGAGGGCTCCAGCAGACCCCGCAGAACGTTGGCGCGCACCGTGCCGCGGGGGGCGAGGGTGAGCATCCAGGTCCGGGAGACCCCCGAGTCGTGCTGGTAGGAGGCGACGTCCTCGACGCAGGCCGCGGGGCCCGAGTCGTCCCACTCCAGGCCGGTCCCGCCGTGCCGGGCGCGCAGGTCGAGGACCTCGCCGGCGACGGCCGGATCGTAGGCGACCCGTACGACCTCGGCGATGCGCTCGGCCGACAGCGGGTAGGCGACGCCGCCGCCCGCACCGACCAGTCCGGACAGCAGCCCGGGGATGCGGGTGGCGATGTCGGTGATCAGCTCGTCGTGCTTGACCTTCTGCCCGGCCGGGACTCCGTAGGTGAGGGTGATGTAGGTGTGCATCTCGGAGGAGGCCTGCGGATACCGTTCGACGACCTCTTCCATCACGGCGCGGGCGGCGGGCGGGGCGTCGGGGGCGAGG
>NZ_JASKYT010000225.1:0-10999 GCF_041028275.1 Streptomyces sp. PU-14G | reverse complement strand
CCCCGTGCCCCTGCACCCCACCACGGCCGAGGATCTGGCCGGGTCCCCGGCCTCCGGACTGCGGCTCACCTGGATGGGACATTCCAGCGTGCTCGCCGAGATCGACGGTCGACGGGTCCTCTTCGATCCGGTGTGGGGACGGCGGTGCTCCCCGTTCGCGTTCGCCGGGCCCAAGAGGCTCCACCCTGTGCCGCTGCCGATGGCTTCGCTCGGCCGGGTGGACGTGGTCGTCATCTCCCACGATCACTACGATCACCTCGACCTCCCCACGATCCGCGCACTGGCCTCGACCGACACGCTCTTCGCGGTACCGCTCGGCGTGGGAGCGCACCTGGAGCGCTGGGGCGTTGGGGAGAGCCGGATACGGGAGTTGGACTGGACCGAGTCGACGCAGGTGGACGGCCTGCGGCTGACCGCTACTCCGGCGCGGCACTTCTGTGGGCGTGGGCTGCGCAATCGGCAGCACACTCTCTGGGCGTCCTGGGTCGCCGAGGGGCCGTCGGGTCACCGGGTCTACCACAGCGGTGACACCGGGTACTTCCCCGGCTTCCGGGAGATCGGCGCTGAGCATGGTCCTTTCGACGCGACGATGATTCAGGTCGGTGCGTACAGCGAGCACTGGCCCGACATCCACATGACGCCCGCCGAGGGAATCCAGGCGCATCTGGATCTGCAACGCACTCCGTCCGCCGGGGTCGTGCTGCCGATCCACTGGGCGACGTTCAGCCTGGCGCCGCACCCGTGGGAGGAGCCGGGGGAGGGCACCGTCGAGGCGGCTGCGCGAGTGGGCGCGCGGGCCGCTCTGCCGCGTCCGGGAGAGCCGTTCGAGCCGACCGCGGAAGAGGTCCCGTCCGCACCTTGGTGGCGCGCCGCCGCCCGGGGCACGGGCGAGGGGCGCCCCGGCGGCTCCCCGACCGCCGCGGCCCCGCAGCGTAAGGCCGCCTCCGCCTCGGGACCGGACGCCACCGAGGCGGCCCCGACGTCGTAGCGGGGGGCGGCGGAGCCCCCGGGGGAGCAACGGTGGCCGTGCGGTCAGCAGGGCGGCGACGGCTCGGAGAGGCGCGGGCACCGCGGAAGGGACGACCGCATTGGCATGGACCTGTTCATGATCCCTCGCTAATCTGCGCACCGGCATACCCCGGGGCACCCCCGGGCCTTGCTGTTCCACCCCCATGACGTTGGAACAACGAAGGGCCGATCCATGAGACGTTCCAGAACTCGGCGCGCCGTCCTCTCCGCACTGCTGGTCAGCGGCGCGCTCGTGGCGGCGGGAACCCTGCCGTCCTCCGCGGCGGGGGCCGATGCGCCGGCGGCGCAAAAGCCCGCCTCCGACGGCGTACTGTCGGCGATGCAGCGGGACTTCGGCCTCAGCGAGCAGCAGGCCGAGGCGCGGCTGTCCGCGGAGAAGCGCGCAGCCGCCACCGAGAAGAAGGCGCGGCGAGCGGCCGGGCCCGCCTACGCGGGCTCCTGGTTCAACGCCGAGAGCGGGAAGCTGGCCGTCGCCGTGGCCGACAGGGAGAAGACGGCGGCGGTGCGCGCCACCGGCGCGACCGTCGAGCTGGTCGACCGCAGCGCGAAGGAACTCGACGCCGTCAAGAAGCGCATCGACGCGCTCGACGCTCCTGCGGGCGTGAGCAGTTGGCGCGTCGACTGGAAGACCAACCGGGTCGTCGTCGAGGTCCGCGAGGATCGCCGGCGCGACGACGACGTCGAGGACTTCCTCGCACAGGCCCGCCGGGCCGGTCCACTGACGGTGCGCACGACGGAGCACTCCCCCGAGACCTTCGCCGCGGGCACGGTCGGCGGGGACCCCTACTACACGGGCAACGTCCGATGCTCCATCGGCTTCTCGGTGCACGGCGGGTTCGTCACGGCCGGCCACTGCGGGGGTGCGGGGCAGTCGGTGAACGGCTGGGACGGCACCTACATCGGCACCTTCCAGGGCTCCTCCTTCCCCGACAACGACTACGCGTGGGTCAACGTGGGCAGCGGATGGTGGACCGTGCCGGTCGTCCTCGGCTGGGGCACGGTCTCGGACCAACTCGTGCGCGGCTCGGCGGAGGCCCCGGTCGGCGCGTCCATCTGCCGCTCGGGGTCCACGTCCCACTGGCACTGCGGCACCGTGCTCGCGAAGAACGAGACCGTCAACTACAGCCAGGGCGCCGTCCACCAGATGACCAAGACGAGTGCGTGCGCCGAGGGCGGCGACTCGGGCGGTTCGTTCATCAGCGGTGACCAGGCACAGGGCGTCACCTCCGGCGGTTGGGGCGACTGCTCCGGCGGCGGCGAGACGTGGTACCAGCCCATCAACGAGATCCTCGACCGCTACGGCCTGACCCTGCACACCGCCTGATCCGCGCTCCTCCCCCACCGCACGCGCCACGCCCCGCGCCCTCGCGCCCGGAAACCGCAAGGTGCCCGCGCGTCAGGTGCGCGGGGAACTCGTCTCGCCGGCGCGGTGCCGGGCCGGGCAGACACCGGCCCGGCACGGTGCCCGCGGGCCGCCGCCGCGCCTCAGCTCCTCTAGCCTTGCTGCCAGGTGCGTGCTTCGCACGGCGCCGTGACGGCACGCCGCTCCCGGGCCGCGCACCACCGGCCGGCACGAACGAGACGACCTCGGGAGAAGCGTTGTCCCGGAACACGGAGGAAGACGTCACCGACAAGGGCGGCAAGGAGCGGGGGCAGGTCCTCGCGCCCGACTCGTCGGGCGCCCCCGGCCGGCGCGGGCAGTGGTACCGCGCACGCTGGGTCGTTGCGGCACGAGCCCTGACTGCGGTGCTGGCCGTGCTGTGCGTGACGGTCCTGGCGACGGTCAGCACCCTGCGTACCACCCTCTTGGATCGCGGCTACTACCAGCAGGTGCTCGACGACGAGCGGGCCTACGACAGGCTCTACGACGAAGTGCTCGTCGACCCGGAGGCCCAGCCGGTCACCCGCAGCCTGCTGGCGCGTCTCCCGGTGCCCGAGTCGGTGGTGACCGCGAATCTGAAGACGGTCCTGCCGCCCGCGACCGTGCGGGAGCTGACGGACGAGCAGATCGCGGCCGTCACCGCCTATCTGCGGGGCGAGACCGACACCCTGGCCGTCTCGGTCGATCTCACGCCGGTGCTGGCGAATCTGGACAAGCTCGCCGAGCTGTACCTCAGCGGCCTGGTGTCCCAGGCGCAGGGCAGGGAGAAGGCCGACTTCCCGGCAGCCGTCGAGAGCGTCGAGGCGGCGCTCAAGGACGTGGCCGCCGGGCGGCGCCCCGCGGATCTGCCCACCGTCGAGCTGAGCGACCGGGCCGTCGAGAACGTCAGCGATCTTCTGCTCTCGGGCGTTCCGAAGAGCGAGCGGGCGGCGCTGCGACCGCAGGTCGAAGCCGCGCTGGGCGTGGGCGATGTCGCCACGGCGCTGGCCGCTGCGGGGCCGCATCTGGTCGGCGGGCGCGCCGGGGACGGGGCGCAGGAAGGCGAACGGGAGCTGCTGCGCCTCACCGAGGGCGGCCGGTGGAATGTCGTGGACGACCTGGAGAGCACCGGCATGCACGTCGGTGCTCTGCAGTCCGCCCGGGACGTCACCCGCCTGGCGCTGGGGCGGGTATACACGCTCGCCGTCGTCCTCGGTGTCCTGTCCGTCGCCTTCTTGTGGATCACCGGGCCGCGCCGGCGGCTGCGCAGGCTGCGCGCCGTCGGCTGGAGTCTCGCGGCGGGGGGTCTGCTGACAGCGGGCCTCTTCCAGGCCGTCCGGTGGAAGGCGGACGACCTGTGGGGGCAGGCGCCCGGCTCGTGGCCGCCGTCGCTCGCGGCGCTGGTCGAGGATCTGGAGAGCACCGCGCTCGGCACTCTGACCCTCGCGGGCTTCTCCGCCGCTCTTGTCCCGCTTGTGGCGGGATTGTCGATGGCCGCTCTGTCCTCGGTGCGACGGCGTCCCCGGGCCGCGCGGTCGCTGACCGCCCGTGGCCGTACCAAGCTGCTGGCCGGGATGTCCGCGGTGACGACCACCGCGGTGGTTCTGGGCGTCACGTTCGTACCGGCTGCCGCGAGCGGCTCCGAGGAGACCTACTGCAACGGCTCCCGCCAGTCGTGCGAGCTGCGCTACGACCAGGCCGCGTACGTGGCCACCCACAACGCCATGTCGACGACCGCAGACCGCTTCATCAGCCCGCTCCAGGACGGCGACATCACCGCGCAGCTCGACAACGGCGCCCGTGCGCTGCTCGTCGACACCCACACCTGGGAGCGGCCCGACCAGATCGCCGAGCGGCTGAAGCTGTCCGAGTTCGCGCCGGACATGCGCGAGGAGATCACCGGTCTCCTCGACAGGTCCCACCCGTCCAGGCCGGGGTTGTGGCTGTGCCACGCCGTCTGCCGGGGCGGCGCGATCCCGCTCGTGGACACCCTGCGCGACATCGGGTCCTGGCTCGACGCGCACCCGGGTGAGGTCGTCACGCTGATCGTCCAGGACGGCATCACCGGCGAGCAGACGGCGTCCGCGTTCCACGAGGCCGGTCTGGACCGGCTGCTGTTCACCCCTGACGACGATCCGCAGGCGGCCTGGCCGACGTTGGGGCAGATGGTCGAGGACGACAAACGCCTCGTCGTCTTCGCGGAGCACGCCGACGGCCCGGCCGACTGGTACCGCAACTTCTACCGGTACGGCATGGAGACCCCCTACGCCTTCGCTTCCCCCGAGGACATGACCTGCTCACCCCATCGCGGTGGGGAAGGCAAACGGCTCTTCCTCATGAACCACTTCGTCACCAGCGGCGGCGGCAGCCGGATCGACGCGCGGCAGGTCAACGCCGAGGACTTCGTCCTGGACCGCGCCCGGCGTTGCGAGGCCGAGCGCGGTCGCCCGGTGAACTTCGTCGCCGTCGACTTCGCCAACCTCGGTGACGCCGCGGCTGCCGTACACACCCTGAACGCCCGTCGCGCCCCCTGAGGGCGGCCCTGGACCGGTGCTCGCCCCACCTCCCGCCGCCTGCGTGGAGGGTCGCGTCCCCTGGCTCGTTAGAGTTGCTCCTTGTGGTGGAGGTCATTGAGCGGCCGGTGCGACGGCTGACCAGCGCTTTGCCGCAAGCACGGGGGCCGGGTGCGGGCGAGATCTCACCGTCGGTCCGATACGCGAAGTTCCGATACGCGGAACTCCGTCGCGAACTTTTCCGCCGGGGCAGGCATCGAACTCCGTGTACGGCGCGGGAGCCGTCTGCGTCAGGAGGGGGCAGGCTGTCCGCGCCGGGCACAGATGCGCGACGAAACGATCAGGAAGGTACGGCAGTGAGGGACCAACAGGAGCACACCGCGCGGGCGACCGGGCGGGCCGACGAGGCGGGGGCCGCCGGGCGGCGGCTCGCGAGGGGCGGCACGCGCCTCGCGTCGGTCGCCGCGGTGGGTCTTGCCGCCGCCCTCCTGACCGGATGCGGCGGGGAGGGGGCGGACGCGTCAGCTCCGAAGAAGGTCAACGGAGAAGCGGCACCCGCGCCGGGTGACTCGCCCGGGGACAAGTCCGCGAAGAAGAGCGCCTCCCCCTCGAAGTCGTCGCGTTCCGAGGGCGGAAAGTCCGAGCAGGGCAAGGAGTCATCCGACGCGCCGGGGAACGGCGGCTCGGGCTCGTCGGGGGATGAGGGGGGATCGGAGCCCGGGCAGGGGGCGCCCGGCACCGCGCCGTGCAAGACCTCCGGGCTCGCTTTCAGCAGCTCGCACGGCATGGGCGAAGGCACTCTGCTGGTGAACATGCGGAACATCGGCTCGGCCCCCTGCACTCTCCACGGCTTCCCGGGAGTCGATCTGCAGACGCGGGAGGGCTCTCTCAGCGCCAACCGCAACAACGCCCCGGCGCCCTCGGTCAGCGTCAGCCCGGGCGAGGAGACCCGCTTCACCCTCCACTACCCGCCGAACAACACCGGTGGCAGCGGCGTGACCGTCAACAGCCTGGTGGTCACCCCGCCCAACGAGACCGCCTCGGAGTCCGTACCGGCCACCATCAACCTTCCCGTCACCGACGGGACCGGGCCCGGGGTCACTGTCGGCCCCGTCGGCGCCGGCAAGTGACCGCACCGGCCGGCGACGGGCTCGGCGCGATGCGCGGCCCCTCGGACGTGCGCAGGACCGGCCCGCATCGTGCGGGGCCGGTGGCCGTGCCGTGCGCCTGACGGCCCCGGCAGGCGCCCCGCCCGGTCACAGGCGCCTGGAGACCTCTTGAGCGGCCTGGCAGACGGCGGGGGCGAAGCCCGGTAGCTGCTCACGGGTGACGAGAAAGACCAGGGACGAGACGGAGACCGCGCCCATCGGGTAGCCCTCGGGGTCGAGGACGGGGGCGGCGAGTGAGCACACGGCCTCGTCCGCTTCCTCGTATTCGGTGGCGTAGCCCCTCTCGCGTACGAGGCCGAGCTCCGCGCGCAGCCCCTCCCGGTCGGTGAGGGTGTGCGGGGTGCGGGCGGGAAGCCCCGCCCGGTCCAGGAGGCTGTCGGTCTCGGCCTCCGGCAGGTGCGCGAGCAGCACTTTTCCCGCCGCGCTGGCGTGCAGCGGCAGCGGCGTTCCGACTTCGGTGGCGATGCGGTAGGCGTGGCCGGGGTCGACCTTGTGGGTGTACGTGGCGTGGTCGCCGCTGAGGACGGCGAGATGAACGGCCTGCCCGAGCCGCTGCTGCAGTGCGCGCAGTACGGCGTCGATACCGACGGAGTCGTCGGAGAAGACCTGTGCGGCCAGTGCGCGGAGTTGGAAGCCGACGCCGTAGCGCCCTTCGCCGTCGGCGACGACGTATCCCTCCTCCGCCAGGGTCGCGAGGATGCGGTGGGTGCTGGCCTTGGAGACGCCCGCGCACTCGGCGATGTCCTTGAGGCGGTGCGGGAGTTCGGGCCGTGCGACCGCTTGGAGCACGCGGAGCGCCTTGGCGACGGCGTTCCCCGCGGACACCGACTTCTCACGATCCATTGACCCTCCGTACGCCATCTGATTAGTTAGCCAACGATCCGCTGAACGGAACGCCAATCCATTCTACGGAACGCTTGGCGTACTCCGACCACCGCATCGTGCCCTTTTCACCACGCCCGCGAAAGGCGGCCGTGTATGTACGAACTACGCGTCTCCGGCGGCCTGTTGGCCGACCCGGAGCGCGGCACCATCGAGCGGGGGGACCTCGCCGTCCACCACGGGAGGATCGCCCGCGTCGGCGCCCCCGGCTCGCTCGCCGCCCGGGAGACCGTGGACGCCACCGGGCTGCTGGTCTCCCCCGGCCTCATCGACCTGCACACCCACGTCTATCCCCAGCGCACCGCGCTGGGCGTACCGGCCGACTCGGCGGGGGTCGAGCGGGGCGTCACCACCGTCGTCGACGCCGGCAGCTGTGGCAGTGACGACTGGCCGCACTTCCGCGACCACATGATCGCCCCCGCCCGTACCCGCGTACGCGCCTGGCTCAACATCTCCCGGCACGGACTCGTCCGGGGCCACGCCGAGCTGTCCGGGGGCCGCCGCGACCTGGACCCGGCCGCGAGCGACGACCTGCTGCGCACCGAGCCCGACACCGTGCGCGGGCTCAAGATCAGGATGAGCCGTTCCGTCCTCGGCGACAGCGGTCTCGCGCCGCTGCGCGCCGCCAAGGAGCTGGCCGGCGCGCACGCTCTGCCCGTCATGGTGCACGTCGGCAACGAGCCACCCGCTCTGGGCGAGGTCCTGGACCTGCTCGGCGAAGGCGACGTGGTCACCCACGCCTTCCACGGCAAGCCCGGCGGCCTCTTCGGCACCGGCCCCGAGCCACTCCCCCAGGTGTGGGCGGCGCTGGAGCGCGGCGTTCGGCTGGACGTCGGACACGGCAGCTCCAGCTTCGCGTTCCGCACGGCCCGGCGCGCTCTGGCCGCCGGAATCAGGCCCTACACGGCCAGCACGGACCTGCACAACCGCAACGCCACCGGCCCCGTGCACTCGCTCACCGAGACGCTGACCAAACTGCTGGCGCTGGGTATGCCGCTCAGGGAAGTCCTGGCCTGCGCGACGTCGCGGGCGGCCCGGGTGCTCGGGGCCCAGGACGACCTCGGCACGCTGCGCCCCGGCGCGCTCGCCGACCTGAGCCTGCTTCAGCTGTGCGACGGCCCTGTGACGCTCACCGACGCGGACGGCGCACAGCACGAGGGGGAGCGCCGCCTCGTGCCGCGCGGCACCGTCGTCGCGGGACGGCCCCACCTGCTCACCCACCGGGAGGAGACGGTATGAACTCCGCTTCCCGGCGGGCCGCCGAGGTGCTGGCACGCCTGACGGAGAACGTCGCCGAGACCACGCCCGTCAGCGCCGAAGACCGCGCCGGGCTGGAGGAGTTGCTCCCGCTGATCCTGCTGCACGCGCGGGAGGAGCACCTGCGCCTGGACGACGAGAGGCTGCTGGCCCTCGCGGTGCACTCCCTGGCCTTCGTCAGGCGGGTCCGCGACCGCGAAGACCTGCCGAAGCTCGACGACCTCCTCTACGACGAAGTACCCACCTCCCGGCTGACCGCGGCCAGGCGGCTCGTGGACGCCTACTGCGGGCCCCGCTCCTTCGCCGCACCCGACAGCGAGGTCCTGCTGTTCGCGCTGCACTTCGAGGTGGCACACGCGTCCGCTTCCCAGACCCACTGAAGACACCAGGAGACACACATGAGCGTCAAAATCGTGATCGGGCACCGGCTGGGCAAAGGACAGGCCGTCGCCGACGGGGTACGGGCCGCGGGCGCCGAACCCGTGCTGATCCCGGGGCCCGGCGCCGACATGAAGGTCGGGGACGTCATGGCCGCCGAAGGCGCCGCACTCGGCATCTCCTTCTGCGGCAGCGGCGGGGCCGGCGCGGTGACGGCGAAGGCCAAGTACGGCCACGACATCGAGTTCGGGATGCGCACGGCTCAGGCGGGCGTCACCGCCGTCGAGCAGGGCCGCACCGTCCTCGGCTTCGGGTTCCTGGACAGCGAGGAGCTGGGCTACGCGGTCACCGAGGCACTGCTGAAGAAGCTGGGAGAGGCCGCATGAAACACACCCGCCACCTCCTGCGGCTCACCGGCACGGGCCCGACGCGCGACAAGGCGTTCGCCGACGCCATGGCCCGGGTGCGGCAGGCCGCGGGCGAGCGCACGACCGGCGTGTGCTTCCGCGTGGAGCCGGTGGATCTGGAGGTCGTCGAGGCCGTCGAGCACCGCTGGCGGGAGCGCTTCTTGGGCCTGCTGTTCGCCCGCACCAGGTCCCGCTTCTCGCTCACGCTCCGGATAGAGGTGCGGGTCGCGGCACTGGACCTGGACGCCGTCGACTTCACCGTGCGCGAGGAGCGGCTGACCCCGCTCCAGCACGCGCTGCGCATGAGGTGAGACGGCCGTGAACGAGACCCTCACCATTCTGCTGGAGTCCATGGTCATCGGCGCGCTCATCGGCTTCGGCGCTTCCGCCGGGGTGGCCCGCATGTTCCACGCGCCCAAGGTGCAGGGCATGGGCGCGTTCAGGACGCTGGGCGAGCTGAACGCCTGCGAGAACGACCCGGTGGCGCACTTCTCCTTCGGCTTCGGGTTCTTCTTCAACGCCTGGGCCAGCGCGGTCGGCACCGGCGCGCTGACCTCCGACGTGGACCACCGCATCGTGCCGCACTGGGCAGCCGCGCTGTCCATGACCCGCAACCGCAACCTCGCCGAGACGCTGCACAATCCCCGGCGCATGGCCTTCTTCGGCGCGGGCGTCGGCCTCGTCCTGGTCTCGGTGCTCAACACCACCGCGGCCTCGATCCCGCACTCGCTCCAGAAGGTCGCGGCCGAGGTGCTGGGGCCCGCCTCCGAGTGGCTGATCAACCCCGTGATGCCCATCGTGTTCTGGATGGCGGCCGTGGACGCGGGCCGCCGCACCGGCGGCTGGGGCACCGCGCTGGGCGGCCTCGCACACGTCGTGATGGGCAACGCCGTCCCCGGGATCGTGCTCGGCATCGTCGTCGGCAAGGCCCTGGACGACCTGGGGCGCACCAGGGTGACCCGGGTACTGGTGGGCGCCGTCGTGGCCCTCTTCGCGATGAGCGCGCTGCTGCGCGGGGTGGACGTCCAACTGCTCCAGCAGATGGAGGTCGACGTACCGCACTGGCTGAGCCGATTCCACGACGCCACCGGCACCACCCCGACGGACTGAGAGGCAGGAGACAGGCATGGCGCACGCGGAATCCGGCGCGTCACCCAGCGCGGCGACCGCCGCCTCCGGCACGAAGCGCGCCCCCACCACCACCTCGGACGGCACCAAGGCGCCCGGCGAGGGCAGCTTCTGGCTCTCGGAGTGGGCCTTCCCGCTGTTCGTCGCCACCCTGGCGGCGGGCATCTTCGCCGGCACACACCTCTACTACGTCTACCGGACCGGCACCTTCAGCGACGTCGCGGTCACCGCCCTGCTCAAGGGCGGTATGGAAAACGGGAGTTACGGGGCCGCCGCCGCCTTCGGCGCGGGTTTCCTCTTCGCCCGCGTCATCGAGGGCCCGATGGTGGGCATCCTCGACATCGGCGGCTCCCTGCAGACCGGCGTCGGCATCGGTATCCCCGCCATGCTGCTGGCGGGCGGCGTCACCGCGCCGCTGGAACACTTCTGGCTGGCGCTGCCCACCGGCGCGGTGATCGGCTTCGCGATCGGCTGTGTGATCCTGCTGATCCGCCGCGCGACCGTCAACTCGACCGGGAACACCTCCACCTTCGGCGCCGACGTGATGATGGGCGCGGGCAACTCGGCGGGCCGGTACCTGGGCCCCCTGGTCATCATCGCCGCCGCGACCGCCTCCATCCCCGTCGGGCTCGGCTCCACCCTGGGCGCGCTGCTCTTCTACTGGTGGAAGAAGCCGCTGACCGGCGGCGCCATTCTCGGCGCGATGCTCTTCGGCCTGTTCTTCCCCCTCACCGGCAAGTGAACTCCCCCGTCACGACAGCGGAGAAAGGCACCATGACCGACTCCCCCTCCCCCCCCCCCCCCCCCCCCCCCCCCCCCCCCCCCCCCCCCCCCCTGGGCCCCCTGGTCATCATCGCCGCCGCGACCGCCTCCATC
>NZ_JASKYT010000224.1:0-12590 GCF_041028275.1 Streptomyces sp. PU-14G | reverse complement strand
GCCTACGAGGACCGCATGCCGCACCGCGCGCAGGTGCGGCATGCGGTCCTCGTAGGCGGGCTCGTCGTAGTCCGAGCGCACACCGAAGCCGAGTCCGCGCAGCCCCCCGTCGTCCGCGCGGCCGTACGACGGGTCGTGGGGGCGGCCGTGCGACGGGTCGTGGGGGCGGCCGTGCGACGGGTCGTGGGGGCGGCCGTGCGMSSSGTCGTGGGGGCGGCCGTGCGCGCCGTCGTGGGGGTTGGCCGGGCGCGCGGCGACCGCGGGGTCCCCGAGGGGGTCGGGGATTTTCGGTATGGGGGTTGTGGAGTTTGTCGATGAACCGTGGGGGGTCATCGCCACATGCGAACACAAGCACGGCCGTTACTCAAAGTTCCCACCCGGGCCACCTCGTGGCCACCAGCCGCGCGACCAGCGGGGCGTGCCGCCCCTGCTGCTACCGTCGACCGGGGACGGCGGACAGCTTCCGCGGGGAGCTGACAGGAGAGGTGGCGGCGCACGGTGGCACGCAGCAGCGGCGGCAGCGCGGGAGTGGTCGTGGCCGGGCTGACCGCAGCGGCACTGGCCGTGATCGGGTTCTTCGCCTACCAGGCCTCGGCCGCCCAGGACCGCGCCGAGCGGCCGTCCGCCGCGAAGACGGCCAAGCCGTCCCCCGGTGACGACGGCGGCGACGACGCGAAGGGCCACGCCCCCTCCAAGAAGGAGACGGCGCTGCCGGCCCGCTCCGGTGAGGGTCTGCGCGTCGTCTACGCGCTGGAACGGCAGCGGGTGTGGCTGGTCGGCAAGGACGGCAAGGCCACCCGCACGTTCGAGGTCGCGCCCAGCTCCGTCAGCCCGCAGCCGGGCACCTACGAGGTCACGTCGCGCTCCTCGCACGTGAAGGGCTCCGACGGGGTGCCCGTGGAGAACGTCGTCCGGTTCGCCAGCGTCGACGGCGTCACCATCGGCTTCAGCGCCGCGCTCGACGGCTCCACCCCCGACCCGGACACCTCGCGCAAGACGGGCGGCATCCGCGAGAAGCGCAAGGACGGCGAGGCGCTGTGGCTGCACGCGCCCATCGGGACCCGCGTCGTCGTGGTGAACTGACGCGTGTCGTCGTGGTGAACTGACGCGCGTCGTCGTGGTGAGCTGACGCGGTCGTGGTGGTGAGCTGACGCGTCGACCGGCACGCACGGCCACCGGCCTCGGTGGCGACGTCAGCGCCGGGGCGGGGCCCCCGCGCCGGCTTCGCCGCCGGGCGCGGTCTCCGACGGGGGGCTGGAGACCGCAGCCGCGGCAGCGCAGGAGGCGAGCAGCTCGCTCATGGGCGGAGTGCCGGGCACCGGCGCCGTTCCTTCGGCGGGCGCCGCGTCGTCCCGCTCCGGCTGGTGCCCGGGATTCTGTGCGGTCATGGCTCCTCCAGGGGCATCAGCACGGCGGCACTTAGGTATACCTAACCGTGCTCTCACCTCCCATGGGACCATGCACCGCACCGACCGCGCAACATCTTGCCGACACCCTGTCGGAACGAGACTGCGGTGGCCTCCGGCGTCCTCGCGGGGGCCGTGACGTCTGCGGCGGATGTGACGGTGACGGATGTGACGGATGTGGCGGGCAGGCCGGGAGCGGACCACTCAGACCAGGGGCGCCAGGTCCTCCCCCGCCCAGCGCCGACCCACTCCGACGAGGGTGACGGTCCGCACATCCCCGGCGGCGTCGTCGTCGGCACCGGCGGCCTCCGCCCCCATCGCGCGGGAGATGACGACCTGCAGCCGGTCCTCGGTCAGCTCCTCGACCTTGCCCTCGCCCCACTCCACGACGACCACCGACTCGGGCAGCGACACGTCGAGGTCCAGGTCCTCCATCTCCTCCAGGCCGCCGCCGAGCCGGTAGGCGTCGACGTGGACGAGGGGCGGCCCGTCCGTCAGCGACGGGTGGACGCGGGCGATGACGAACGTGGGCGACGTCACGGCGCCGCGCACCCCCATGCCCTCGCCCAGCCCCCGGGTCAACGTCGTCTTACCCGCGCCGAGTTCACCCGTGAGCATGACGAGGTCACCGGCGCGCAGCAGCCCCGCGAGACGTACGCCGAGGGCGCGCATGCCCTCCGCGGTCGGCACGGTGACGGTGACCTCCTGCCGCGTACCGCCGTGCGCGGGGCCCTCAGGGGCGGGGTGGCCTGCGTGCGGGGTCTGCGGGGGCGGGGCGGGATGCTGGTGGTGCGGTGCTTCCATGCGTCCGGATGGTACGCGCCAGCAACCGGGCCAGGTGGCCGTTGACCTCCTCGGGGCGCTCCAGCATGAGCAGGTGGCCCGTCGCCTCCAGGAGCACGAAAGCGGCGCGCGGCAGCGCCGCCGCGATGCGTTCGCTGTGCTCACTCGGGGTCATCAGGTCGCGGTCCCCGGCCAGCACCAGCGCCCGCGGTCCGCAGGCTCCGCCGAAGGCCGCCAGCGCCGCCGTCTTCTCGTGCTCGGCGAACGCGGGGTAGAAGTCCGCGACCACGTCCACCGGAACCGACTCGATCAGCCGCTCGGCGAACCGGGCCACACCCGGGTCGACCTCCCGGGGGCTGCCGAACGAGTACCGCTTCACCAGCCCGGCGAACACGTCCGCGCTCGCCCGGCGCCCCCGCTCCACCAGCTCGGAACGGGCGGCCAGCGCGCGCAGCACCCCGGGCACCACCCGCCGCACCGCGCGCGCCCCGGCCGCCGGGAGGCCGTAGGTCACCTCCGCGAGGCCGCCCGCGCTGGTGCCCAGGAGCGCGACGCCCGCGACGCGCTCGGCGACGTACTCCGGGTACTGCGCGGCGAGCGCCATCAGCGTCATCCCGCCCATCGAGTGCCCGACCAGCACCAGGGGGCCTTCCGGTGCGGCGGCGTCGAGGACGGCCTTCAGGTCGCGCCCCAGCAGATCGATGGAGACCGGCTCCCCCACCGGTGCACGCGCCGAGCGCCCGTGACTGCGCTGGTCCCAGTAGACGCAGCGCACCTTCCCGCGCAGCGCGGCCCGCTGGAAGTGCCACACGTCCTGGCCGAGGCAGTAGCCGTGCGAGAAGACCACGGTGGGCGGCGGCCCGTCACCCCCGGTACCGGCCCCATACCCGGCTCCTGAACCGGCTCCTGAACCGGCCCTTGGCCCGGCCCCGCCTTCGTCGCTGCCGCCACGCTCGTCGCTGTGGCCGCTCTCGTCGCTGTGGACACTCGCGTCGCTGCCGCCACGTTCGTCGCTGCCGCCGCCGACGACCGCGTCGGCCGGGTTCTGGGAGGCGTCCTGCGGGAAGTCCCGCGGCTCGTCCGTCTCGTAGTACAGCTCCGTGCCGTCTTCAGCCCCGACACTGCCGGGGGTGCCGCGCAGCGAGCCGTAGGGGGCGGTGGCGTCGAGCGTGAGCCGTGCTCTGCGGCGGACGGCGCGGTGGACGGTGAGGCGTTCGAGGGCGACACCGGCGGCCACGATCCCCAGGGCGGCGCCGGCCAGACCCGCCCTGCGCGGCCAGCCCCCGCCACCGGCTGCCGGCGGCGCGGGCGGCGCGCCGGAGGGCGTGCGGGCCCCCGAGGCGGCGGCTTCCGCCGTGCGCCACGCCTGCCGGGCCGCGGCCACGGCCCCCGCCGCATCGGCCGCGTGCACCGCAGTCCACGCCCTGCCGTCCTCGTCCATGGCCGCCCTCGTCCCTCGTCCGTGCGCGTACGTCCTGGTCACCCGCGCTGGTGACCCGCCTGCTCACAGGTTCTGCTCACACGTCCCGCTCGCAGGTCCTGCTCACAGGTTCTGGTCACACGTCCTGGTTCGCGTATACCCGCGGCACACGGGGGCTGATCCGGGTGACGATCTCGTAGGAGATGGTGCCCGCCGCGCGTGCCCAGTCCTCCGCCGTCGGCTCGCCCTGGTCGCCGGGGCCGAAGAGGACGGCGCGGTCGCCGGCGGAGGCGGTGTCACCGCCCAGATCGACGACGAACTGGTCCATGGCGAGGCGCCCGGCCACCGTGCGCCACTTGTCCGCCACTAGCACGGGGCCGCCGCCGGAGGCGTGCCGCGGCAGGCCGTCGCCGTAACCGAGCGGGACGAGCCCCAAGGTCGTCTCGCCCGGTGTGGTGTAGGTGTGCCCGTAACTGACGCCGTGCCCGCCCGGCACCCGCTTGACGAGGGCGAGCGAGGCGCTGAGCGTCATGGCCGGACGCAGACCGAGATCCTCGGCGGTGCCGACCTCGGGGGACGGCGAGAGGCCGTAGACGGAGACGCCGGGGCGCACCAGGTCGAAGTGGGACGCGGGGAGCGTGAGCGTCGCGGGCGAGTTCGCGTGGTGGCGCACCTCCGGGTCGAGCCCGGCCCGCTCCGCGACGGCCAGGGCCGTGTGGAAGGCGGCGAGCTGCGCGGCGTTGGCCGGGTGGCCCGGTTCGTCGGCACAGGCGAAGTGCGACCAGACGCCGGTCACCCGCACGGCGCCCTCCGCCTCGGCCGCGCGGGCCGCGGCCACCAGCTGGGGCCAGTCGGCGGGCTGGCAGCCGCTGCGTCCGAGCCCGGTGTCGGCCTTCAGGTGCACGCGGGCCGTCCGCCCGGTCACGCGGGCGGCGGCGACGATCTCGGCGAGCGCCCAGGTGCTGCTCGCGGAGAC
Organism: Streptomyces sp. PU-14G; assembly: GCF_041028275.1. Taxonomy (NCBI): domain Bacteria; kingdom Bacillati; phylum Actinomycetota; class Actinomycetes; order Kitasatosporales; family Streptomycetaceae; genus Streptomyces; species Streptomyces sp. PU-14G. Next base: position 8,005 of record NZ_JASKYT010000224.1, on the reverse strand, counting down.
GTCGATGTCCCGCCTGAGGGCCTCCTGCCAGGGGCCGCCAGGCGTCCACAGCCAGCACATGAGGCGGCCCTGGTCCCCGGAGTCCCGCAGCGCGAAGGCCTCCTGCGGGGTGGCGGTGCCGATCCAGGTGGCCCCCGCCTGGCGGGCGGCCCGTGCGCAGGCCGCGGCGCCGTGCCCGTAGCCGTCCGCTTTGACGACCGCCATCAGCTCGGCGCCCGGCGCGTACCCGCGCAGCGTGCGCACGTTGTGCCGCACGGCCGCCAGGTCGATCTCGGCCCGCGCCCGCACGGAGGCCTCGTCCGCCGGGGCCTCATCCCCAGGGGCCTCGTCCCCCCGGGCCCCCTGCCCGGCCGYCCCCCGTACGGGGGCGGCGTGCGGTGCTCCCGTGTCGAGCGCGGTTGCCGCGCCCGAGGGGGCGGGCGCGCGGACGGGGTCGTGGACCTGTGGCGCATCGTTCACCGCTTCAGTGTGGCAGGTCTCCCCGCTGTCCTCGGCCCGCCGGCTCCCCCGCCGGGCGCGACCTGGTGGCGGCCGAACGGCTGGACGGGCGGCCGGACGCGCGGCCGGGAGGCGCGCCCGGGATGCGCGCCCGGGATGCGCGGCCGGGCCATGAGGAGACCGGGCCGTCCGGCGGCTCTTGGTACGCCGGCCACCGGCCCGGCACGCCGCTGCGTACCGGCCGTTCGGCGGCTCTCCGTACACCCGCCACCGGCCCGGCACGCCGCTGCGGCCCTGGCTCGGCCGCGTACCCCGGACAGGCGGCCTGCGGGAGTGGCCCGCGCGGCAGGCCGCAGGTGTGCGGCAGCGGCGCTATCCCGCCCGCAGGATGTCCTGCCACGCGGGCGACAGGGCGTCGGCGACGTCCGTGGCGGCGGGCGGGTCCGGGGCGAGACGTCCCGCGAGACCGTGCACGTACGCGGCGGCGGACGCCGCGTCGCGGGCGGGCAGGCCGGTGGCCAGCAGGCCCCCCGCGAGGCCGGTCAGCACGTCGCCGCTGCCGGCGGTGGCCAGCCACCCCGTCCCGGTGGCGTTCACCCGTACGGGGGGCGCCTGGGCCGCGGGCCCCGCGGGGGGCGCGGCGATCAGCGTCGTGGAGCCCTTGAGCAGCACGGTCGCGCCGGTGTGCGCCGCGAGGTCCCGCGCGGCGGCCAGCCGTCCCGCCTCGACCTTCTCGCGTGCGACGCCCAGCAGCGCGGAGGCCTCGCCCGCATGCGGGGTCAGCAGGGTGGGTGCTGTGCGGGCGCGGACGGTCTCGACCTCCATCAGCCGCAGCCCGTCCGCGTCCACGAGGACGGGGACGTCGGAGGCGAGTACCTCTTCGACGGCGCGCCGCGAGGCCGGTTCGTCGCCGAGGCCCGGGCCGATCGCCCACGCCTGGACGCGGCCCGCGTGCTGCGGCGGCCCCTCGGAGACCAGGGTCTCGGGGAAGCGCGCGATGACCGCGTCCTGGCCGGGCCCGACGTAGCGCACGGCTCCGGCGCCGCTGCGCAGGGCGCCCGCGACGGCCAGCACGGCGGCGCCCGGATAGCGCGCCGAGCCGGCGACGACGCCGACGACGCCGCGCCGGTACTTGTCGCTCTCCGCCGTGGGGTGCGGCAGCAGCGCGGCCACGTCCGCGTGCTGGAGCGCCTCGACGTCGGGCGTGGCGGGCAGGTGGGGGCCGAGGCCGATGTCGATCAGCCGTACGGCGCCGGCGTGCTCGCGCGCCGGATCGATCAGCAGACCGGTCTTGTACGCGCCGAAGGTGACCGTGGCGGCGGCGTTCACGGCCGCGCCGGCCACCTCGCCGGTGTCGGCGTCCACCCCGCTGGGCAGGTCGACCGCGACGAGGGGCACCCCGGCCTCGCGTACCGCGTCGGCCAACTCCACGGCGGCGGGCCGCAGTCCTCCCCTGCCGCCGATGCCGACGATGCCGTCGACCACCAGGTCGGCCCGCGCGAAGAGGTCGCCGAGCGGTTCGGCGGTGCCCTCGACGACCGCTCCGGGTGCCACCACCGTGCGCCCCGAAGCGGCCCGCAGCGCCGCCAGCCCGCCCTCGTGCGCGCGTTCGGGCGCCAGCAGCACGGCGGTCACTCCGGCACCCCGCCGAGCCAGCCTGGCGCCCGCGTACAGGGCGTCACCGCCGTTGTCGCCGCTGCCCACCAGGAGCACCACGCGCGCGCCGTAGACCCGCCTCAGCAGCCCCGCGCACGCCGCGGCCAGCCCGGCCGCGGCCCGCCGCATCAGCGCGCCCTCGGGCAGCCCCGCCATCAGCTTCCGCTCGGCGGCGCGCACGGTCTCCACGCCGTAACCAGTCCTCATGCCTTCAGTGTGGCCTCTGCCTCAACCGGCCGCGTTCCCAGGGCCCGGGTACGGGCGGGGGCCGGCCGCGCCCGGGTCGCTCTCCGCGACGACGACGGCCGAGGCCACCCCCGCATCGTGCGAGAGGGAGACGTGCCAGCCGGTGACGCCCAGTGCGGCGGCGCGCTCGGCGACCGTGCCGCGCACCCGCAGATACGGCTGCCCCGTCTCGGCGGCACACACCTCGGCGTCCGTCCACCGCAACCCGCCGGGCGCCCCCAGCGCCTTGGCCAGCGCCTCCTTCGCGGCGAACCGTGCGGCCAGCGAGGCCGTGCCGCGCCGCTGACCGCTGGGCAGCCACAGCTCGCGCTCGACGAAGAGCCGGTCCGCCATGGTGGGGGTGCGCTCCAGTGAGGCGGCGAAGCGGTCGATCTCCGCGACGTCGATTCCCACCCCGATGATCACCGCTGTCTCACTCCCGCACCTCGTCGCCTCGCGCCTCGTCGCCTCATGGCCTCGTGTGGCCTGGGTCGCCTCGTTCAGGGCTCCGTGCCACCGCACACCGCCGTCGGGGCGAGGGTACGCGCAGCGCGACCGGGCGCCACGGCACGCTCCCGCGGTTCAGGTCCGCGCGGTCGTCGCGGTCACTGCGCGCGGGCCATGCGCTCTATGGCGTCCTCCATCAGCTCCAGGTACTCCGACTCCTCGCAGCGCGGTTTGCTGCCCATCACGTACAGCTCCAGCGAGTCGGTCAGGTCCTCTGTCAGGTCCTCGTCGGGGAGGCCGTCGGCGAGGTCGCTGTAGACGTGCCCGGCGGAACCGGACAGCTGGTCGGCGCGGGCGGCGCGGGCGGCGCGCCGGATACGGGGGCGGCGTATGCGACTCAAGGGGCGTGACATGAGCGGAACATAGCGGCAATTCCACCCCACGTACACCTTCTGCGGGCCTCTCATCCGATCGCGCTGCCATCCGGGCAGGTCAGGCACGCGCGGCGGCCGTCTCTACCCTGGCCGCCCCGACCGCCCCGACCGCCCCGACCGCCACGGCGGTGACCGCCCGGAAGGTGAGCGCCCCGGAGGTGACCGCCCCGGAGGTGAGCGCTCTGTGGCGACCCCGCAGAATGGCGGACGTGTCCACGAAGCCGTACGTCGACCTCAGCCGCGCGGACTGGAGCGCCCTGCGCGAGCGCACGCCCCTCCCGCTGACCGCCGCCGAGGTCGAGGCCCTGCGCGGACTCGGTGACGTCATCGACCTCGACGAGGTGCGGGACATCTACCTGCCGCTGGCCCGGCTGCTACACCTGTACGTCGAGGCCACACACGGGCTGCGCAGAGCGCTCAACACCTTCCTCACCGACCCCCGCTCCCCCGGCAGGTCAGCGCCGCAGCGCGGCACCCCCTTCGTCATCGGGGTCGCCGGCAGTGTCGCCGTCGGCAAGTCCACGGTCTCCCGGCTCCTGCAGGCGCTGCTCGCCCGCCCCCAGCCCCCGGCCGAGGGGCACCCGCAGCCGGAAGCGCCGCGCGTCGAACGCGTGACCACCGACGGCTTCCTGCTGCCCAAGGCCGAACTGGAGCGGCGCGGACTGATGTCCCGCAAAGGCTTCCCCGAGTCCTACGACCGCCGCGCCCTCACCCGCTTCGTGGCCGACGTCAAGGCCGGCAAGCCCGAGGTGACGGCCCCCGTCTACTCACACCTGGTCTACGACATCGTCCCCGGCGAACACCTGACCGTGCGCCGCCCCGACATCCTGATCATCGAGGGCCTCAACGTCCTCCAGCCCGCGCTGCCGGGCAAGGACAACCGCACCCGGGTGGCCGTCGCCGACTACTTCGACTTCTCCGTGTACGTGGACGCGCGCACCGCGGACATCGAGCGGTGGTACCTGCACCGCTTCCGCGAGCTGCGCCGGACGGCCTTCCAGAACCCGCGCTCGTACTTCCACCCCTACACCGGCGTCAGCGAGGAAGAGGCCCTCGACTACGCCCGCGCCACCTGGCGCACGATCAACGAACCCAACCTCCGCGAGAACATAGCCCCCACCCGCGGCCGTGCGACACTCCAGCTCCACAAGGGCCCCGACCACAAGGTGGAGCGGCTGTCGCTGCGGAAGCTGTGAGGGGCCCCGCACGCAGCCTCCGCGCACGCAGCCCCTCCGGCGCCCGGCCTCAGCCCAGCGCGCGCTTGACCACGTCCGCGAGCCGTCCGGCCACCGCCCGCGCGTGCTCGATGTCGGCGGCCTCCACCATCACCCGCACCAGCGGTTCGGTCCCCGAGGGCCGCAGCAGCACCCGCCCGGTCTCCCCCAGCTCCCGCTCCGCGTCGGCGACGGCGGACAGCAGCTCGGAGGCGGACTCGACCCGCGACTTGTCCACGTCGGACACGTTCACCAGTACCTGCGGCAGCCGCTCCATGACCCCGGCCAGCTCGGCCAGACCGCGTCCCGAAGCCGCGACGCGGGCGGCCAGCATGAGCCCGGTGAGGGTGCCGTCGCCCGTGGTGGCGTGATCGAGGACGATCACGTGCCCGGACTGCTCACCGCCCAGCGAGAACCCGCCGTGCTTCATCTCCTCCAGCACGTAGCGGTCGCCGACCGCCGTGCGGGCCAGCTCGATCCCCTCGCGCTCCATGGCCAGCTTGAAGCCGAGGTTGGACATCACCGTGGCGACGACGGTGTCCTTGCGCAGCTGCCCGGCCTCCTTCATGGCCAGGGCCAGCACCGCGAGGATCTGGTCCCCGTCCACCTCGTGCCCGTCGGCGTCGACGGCCAGGCAGCGGTCCGCGTCGCCGTCGTGCGCGACGCCGAGGTCGGCGCCGTGCCGCACGACCGCGTCGCGCAGCCCGTCGAGGTGGGTGGAGCCGCAGTCGTCGTTGATGTTGAGCCCGTCGGGGTCGGTGCCGATGGTCACCACATCCGCGCCGGCCCGCGCGAAGGCCTCGGGAGAGACCCGCGCCGCGGCGCCGTGCGCCCCGTCGATGACGACCTTCAGCCCGTCCAGCCGGTTGGGCAGCACGCCGACGAGGTGGGCGACGTAGTTGTCGAAGCCCTCGTCGTAGTCCTTGACCCGGCCGACACCCGCGCCGATCGGACGCTCCCACGCCTGGCCGCCCGCGTGCTCGCGGTAGAGGGCCTCGATCCGGTCCTCCAGCTCGTCGGCCAGCTTGTGGCCGCCGCGGGCGAAGAACTTGATGCCGTTGTCGGGCATCGGGTTGTGGCTGGCCGACAGCATCACGCCCAGGTCCGCGCCGAGGGAGCCGGTCAGGTAGGCGACGGCCGGGGTGGGCAGCACGCCGACGCGCAGCACGTCCACCCCCGCGCTGGCCAGGCCGGCCACGACGGCGGCCTCCAGGAACTCGCCGGAGGCACGCGGATCCCGTCCGACGACGGCCACCGGACGGGCGCCGTCCTGCGCCGCCTCCGCGCTCGCCCCCGCCTTCGCCTCGGTCAGCACGTGGGCCGCCGCGACGGACAGCCCGAGCGCCAGCTCGGCCGTCAGCCCCGCGTTCGCGACACCGCGTACACCGTCGGTTCCGAAGAGTCGTGCCACTGTCGTTCCTCCGAGTTCTCCGGGCGTTCACCGGGCGGGCGTGGGAAGCCCGGCACACCAGATATACGCCCCGTTGTCAGCGTGGCGGCGCGGGCACCGCCACTCAAGCCCGCAGAGCGGCCCGGATGCCCGAACGCGCACCCGCCCGTCCGTGCGCCCGCACGCCCCGGCGAGGGGATGCCGGTCCTGACCCCGGCGAGGGGAACGGATGCCCCGACGGCACCCGATACGACGGATGCCCCGTCGGCACCGGTGTGTGGTGCCGACGGGGCATCCGGGAAGGATCCAGCTCCAGCGAGCGCCGCCTCAGCGCTTGCTGTACTGCGTGCCCTTACGGGCCTTCTTGAGACCGGCCTTCTTGCGCTCGACCGCACGGGCGTCACGCGTGAGGAACCCGGCCTTCTTCAGCGGGCCGCGGTTGTTGTCCGCGTCCGCCTCGTTCAGCGCGCGGGCCACGCCCAGGCGCAGGGCGCCGGCCTGGCCCGAGATGCCGCCGCCGGAGATGCGGGCGACGACGTCGTAGCGGTCGTCGAGCTCCAGAACCTTGAAGGGCTCGTTGACTTCCTGCTGGTGCACCTTGTTGGGGAAGTACCCCTCCAGGGTGCGCCCGTTGATCTTCCACTGGCCCGAGCCCGGGATGATGCGGACACGGGCGATGGCGTTCTTCCGGCGACCGGTGCCGGCGGCCGGCTGCGGGTCGCCGAACCGGGAGGCCATGGACTCGGAGGTGTACTCCTGCGGGGCCTCGGGGGTCTCGGTCGTGTACTCCTCGACGCCCTCGACGGGGGTCTCGGCGGTGGTCTCGGCCACGATTCTCCTCAGCTTTTCTTCAGTCTTAGGGGGTGGCCGGACTTACTGCGCGACCTGGCTGATCTCGAACGGCACGGGCTGCTGCGCACCGTGGGGGTGCTGCTCGCCCGCGTAGACCTTCAGCTTCGAGAGCATCTGACGGCCCAGAGCGTTCTTGGGGAGCATGCCCTTGACGGCCTTCTCCACCGCCTTCTCCGGGTTCTTGTCCAGCAGCTCGTCGTAGCGGACGGAGCGCAGACCACCCGGGTAACCGGAGTGCCGGTAGGCCATCTTCTGGGTCCGCTTGTTGCCCGACAGGTGCACCTTGTCGGCGTTGACGATGATGACGAAGTCACCGGTGTCGACGTGGGGCGCGTAGGTGGGCTTGTGCTTACCGCGCAGGAGAGTGGCGGCCTGAGAGGCCAGACGGCCGAGGACGACGTCCTGGGCGTCGATCACGTGCCACTGGCGCTGGATGTCGCCGGGCTTGGGGCTGTACGTACGCACGGTCGTAGCCTTCGCTTCTCTCAATGATGGGGTCCTGACAGCGGGCCAACCAGGCAGATCACGACAGGCGAGACCACGCACGGTGACGCATCCGCAGGTGATCGCTGGTCATCGACCGGTAGGCCGGGTGTAAAGACCCCCCACGTGAGAACAGGCAAGCCAATACACACAACGATCCAGCAGAATACCGGCCCTCCCCTGTACGGGTCAAAACCACCCCGGCCGCCGCCCGGTCCGGCTACCGCCGCACCGGAAACGGCTCGGTATCGATCCCGACGCTCCGGCCGTCCGCCAGCCGCAGTGCGACCGGCTCACCGAAGGGGATCTCCGTCCGTTCCGCGTAGCCGGTGGGCTGCGGGTCCTCCAGCAGCGTGCAGACGGCCGTGAACGGGTCGACGATCAGGTAGGCCGCGATACCGAAGCGCGCGTACTTCGCCACCTTGGTGACGTAGTCGTTGGCGTCGCCCTTGATCGAGACGAACTCGACGGCGGCCAGCACGTCGGTACACACGTAGCGGTTGCCGTGCGGCACGGCGTCGGGCGTCAGCAGCGCCACGTCGGGGGCGAGTGAGGTCTCACCGGGAAAGTCCACGAACACGTCCGACGCCGTCTTGAGGTTCTTGCCGAAGCGCTCACGCACCTGGCTGCGGATCTCGAACACGGTGTCGTCCTGGTCCGGCCCCTGGGGGGTCATGACCACCCTCCCGTCGATGACCTCAACCACGTAGCCCTCGGTCTTGATGTCGGCAGCGGGATTCCGCCGGAGGTCTTCGAGCACAGACATCCGCCGCTCCTCTCTCTGCTGGACCGTGGCACCTAATGATCCCACGCGGAGCCCGGTGCGGGCCAGCGTCGTCGGCCTTCCCCACCGCACCCGCCCCCAC